>JAPKFY010000115.1 GCA_026646335.1 Aequorivita sp.
CTCATGCCGCCTAATCCGGCTGTAACAAATAAGGTTCCTTTAGGAATGTTGCCATTAAATTTTTTTCTTGCCGCATTCATTATGGTAATAGTGGTTCCATGCACAATTCCTTGTGGCCCAATATACATGAACGAACCCGCTGTCATTTGCCCGTATTGTGTAACTCCGAGGGCATTGTATTTTTCCCAATCATCGGGTTTACTGTAATTCGGAATCATCATTCCATTAGTAACTACTACGCGGGGTGCGTCTTTGTGCGATGGAAACAGACCCATAGGATGTCCGCTGTATAACACCAAGGTTTGTTCATCGCTCATAGTGGCCAAATATTTCATTGTAAGCAGGTATTGAGCCCAATTTTGAAATACAGCTCCATTGCCTCCGTATGTAATTAATTCGTGCGGATGCTGGGCTACCGCATAATCTAAATTATTACTTAGCATGTGCATAATGGCTTTTGCTTGCAGGATTTTGCCCGGATACTCCTTAATTGGGCGAGCGTATATTTTATAATCGGGGCGAAAACGGTACATATAAATGCGTCCGTATTTTTGTAATTCTTCGTAGAATTCTTTTGCCAATATGGCATGAAATTTTTTTGGAAAATACCGAAGGGCATTTTTTATTGCTAATATTTTTTCCTCTTTATTTAAGATGGATTTTCGTTTAGGGGCATGGTTAATTTCAGGATTGTACGGTTTAGGCTGAGGTAATTTATCGGGAATTCCTTGTAAAATCAGTTTTCGGAAATTAGTATTTGTAAAAAGAGGATGTTGTTTTTTTATTTTTTTCGAATTAGGCATAGGAGAATAAGATGTTTTTTATTTTTTCTGCAAAATATTTTTTTTGTTATTAAATCCGTAAGGACAGTGTTTACAACTGTTTTTACAGCAGTATCCTCGTTTTTGCAAATAAGTTTCGGTAAAAACAATATACCCTTCCTCAGAATAATAGAAATCTTCTTTACTTAAGTTTAAGAGATGTGGAGAAGGGAGTGGTTTTTCCATTGGTGTAAAATTACATAAATGTATTCTGTTCTTTTGTATAAAATATGCTTCAAAATATTCCCATACAAAAAATAGAAACAGACCTAACCGATAAGAAACAGGTTTCGTTAAAAATTTTACGTATCGACATGGTTCACCCTGAAATTTCGGGCAATAAATGGTTTAAGTTGAAATATAATTTAGAACATATAAAGCAGCATAAATTAAGTGGGCTTTTAACCTTTGGCGGTGCCTATTCTAACCATATTGCGGCTACAGCTTGTGCCGGAAAGTTGTACCACATAAATACAATTGGAATTATTCGCGGAGAAGAAGTACGTAATTCTACTTTAATACAAGCAAAAGAATTAGGGATGCACTTGCACTTTGTTTCTCGAAGTTTGTTTCGTGAAAAAGATAAATTGAATTTGTATTTACAAAAGGAGTTCAATTTACAAGAATTGTATGTTATTCCGGAAGGAGGTAGTAATTTATTGGGTGTGAAAGGTTGTGAAGAAATAGTGGCTTATATTCCTGCTTCTGCAACACACATTTGCTGTGCTTGCGGAACTGGCTCTACGGTAGCCGGAATACTTAAAGGGTGCAGAGGTAAACAAAAGGTAGTAGGTATTTCTTCCTTAAAGGCCCTAGGGTATTTCGAAAAAATGCTAGTGCAATATGGTATTGATGAGGTGCAGAAAGAACGTGTATTTTTTTCGTACGATTATCACTTTGGTGGTTATGCCAAATTGCCTAAATCTCTTTACTTATTTGCAAAAGAGTTTTCTGATAAATATTCTATTCCTTTAGACTATGTATATACTTCCAAAATGTTGTATGGAGTAATGGATTTAATAAGCAAGGATTATTTCCCTCCGGCCTCGGAGATTGTGGCAGTGCATACCGGAGGTTTACAAGGGAATACAGGTTTTGAGCAAAGGTGCAATATTTTATGTTGATGACATTCAATTTGAAGGTTACTAGAGTTTGTAAGACTAAAAACTGCCCAACAAAGCGTGCACCTGACGCTGGGGATTCTGCGGCAATCTCAAGCAGTTTCCTACGCCGTAGCCTTTTTCTGGCTGGACGGCTTCGCCGTCCCCGCCCCAGCGCAGGTAACGCAAACCGTTAGGTGGCTTCCTTTTGAACAAACAGGTGGTGTTTAGAGTAAAATTATCGCATGAGAAAAGTAAAAGAACAAGCCGTAGTTCCCTATTCCGTAAATCGTCCCGCTGAAATGCCGTTTTGGAATGAAATTGTCTGCGGAGATAGCGCAGAGTTACTTAAATTAATTCCAGATAATAGCGTTGATTTAGTAATCACATCTCCGCCATATTTTCAACAACGGGAATACGACGGCGGTGGTATTGGCAACGAAAGAAAGCCCGATGAATATATTTCGGCGCTGATGAAGATTTTTCAGGAATGCGTCCGTGTTATAAAACCAACAGGAAGTATCGTTTTCAATGTTGGCGACAAATATGAAGACAGCAGTTTACTACTTATGCCTTATCGGTTTGCAATAGCCGCAACGGAACAGTGCGGCGTTACGCTTGTCAATCATGTAACATGGGTTAAGTCAAACCCGACGCCAAGACAGTTTAAGCGCAGGCTGGTGAGCAGCACTGAGCCATTTTTCCATTTTGTAAAATCGCAAGACTATAAATACTTTCTCGATGAGTTTCTTAAGCCCGCCGAAGAGCCAAAGGCAAACGGCAACGGAACAGGCGAGAATGTCGGCAAGAAATATTTCTTGCTCATTGAACAATCTACGCTCACGCCAAAGCAAAAAGAAATGGCTAGAAATGCACTGGAAGAAGTCATTGAAGAAGTTCGCAATGGTGAAATTCAAGGTTTTCGCATGAAAATCAGGGGTATCCACTCTGAGCCTTTTGGCGGACAAGACGGCGGCAGGAAAATTCAGTTGGATAAAAATGGATTTACGATTATCCGTATTTATGGAAACCCACTAAAAAAAGACGTCATTACGACGCCCGTTGAGTCGCTCAAGAATTGTCCACACCCCGCTATTTACCCAGTTAAAATCGTAGATGAGTTTATAAAACTACTCACCGAAAAAGGCGATGTTGTGCTTGACCCATTTGTAGGCTCTGGCTCAACAGCAGTAGCCGCTTTTCAAAATGAAAGAGTCTATATTGGCTTTGATATAAGCGAAGAATATTGCAATTACGCCAGAAAGCGTTTAAGTAGCGTAAAACATCAACTATCCCTTTGGGAGAGAAGCAATGCCTACGCCGAATGAAATCATGAAATCGGCTTACCAACAAGCCAAAAAAGAGTCTCTTGAAAAACTCCTTGCAGAGTTATCCAGTGAATCAGTTCAAAATTTGAGAACTGTTGTAGAAAATGCCGAAACGCAAAAGGCGGTTTTGGGCGTTACCTTGACCTCATTGGTTTATAAAATCTACGACCCAAAACAGGATATTCGTAAGCACCAAGAAGGTATGAAAGGCGGTTATTCAGGTAGAACGTTTGACACAAAATACGTCACGCCATTTTTGAAGGATAAGTTCCCTCATTTTGCAATGGCTGAAAGCGCATGGTTAACTCGTTCTCTGGAACAACCTCGACCATTTAACTTGAATTATGCTGGCAAGATTCGCAACACGGCTTTGAAAACCGCTTTTCTAAAAATCCTTGACCAAATTCAGTCCGATAGCACTCTTGCACCTAAATTCCTTGTAGCGTTAATGGGTCTTATGCTGGAAGCAACAGCAAAAGATGACGCTCTTTTTGCAAAAGTCCACATCACCAGTAGCGTGACCATTTCAAAGATTATAGACGCTTTCAATTTACATATTCGCCATGACTATGGCAAAGGTGTTGTTGGAACTGCACGCCTCCCCGTTCTAGCGATTTATTCAGTTTACAACTTGCTTATGCCCGACGTAAAAAGATATGCGGGAAAAATTCTTGTGCCGTTGGAATCCCACACCAGCCCAGATTCCCGCTCGAAATCTTTAGGCGATATTGACGTTAATAATCCCGATAATACTTGTTTTGAGTCGGTGGAAATTAAACACAATAAACCTATAACTGCCGATATGGTTGGCGTGGCTTATCGAAAAATCAGGAATACGAATATTGACCGATATTACATTTTGACAACAAGCGAGCCGAATTTTGATGACTACGAATCGGTCATGCAAGAAATTGAAAAGTACAAAAAAGTCCATCCATGCCAAATTATTGTCAATGGCGTTATCCCATCCTTGAAATATTACATGCGCTTGATAAGCAGTCCGCAAGATATTATTGATGAATACACCAAATGGCTTGAATTTGAATACCAGCGCGCCAGCGGTATCAAGAGAGAACATTTACGGTTTTGGCAAGAAATACGTCAAACCGTGCTAAACCTGGAGTAGCCTTAATGCAAAAACGCCACCTAACAAAGCGTGCAGCCGACTGGTGGGATTCGTCCCGACTTACAGGCATTTTTCTGGCTTCGGGCTTTTCCTGCTTTCGAAGTTTTGTCTCGTCCCGCCCACCAGCGGCTAACGCAAACCGTTCGGCGGCTGTCTGTTAAAATAGGTTCGGAGAAAATAAATTATGCCCAAACGTCAAATTTCCGAAGAAGATAAGAAGAAAGTCATTGAAGCGCAACGGGAAAGTGATGGCTCGCTTCGTTGTTTTATTTCGGGCGAAGTCATAAATCTTCAAACTGACGAATACGAGTTTGACCACATCCAACCATATTCACAGGGCGGAGATACAAGCATTGCAAATATTCGCGTTGTGCTAAAAACTTACAATCGGCGTAAATCCGACCAATCGCTTTATGAAGTCCGCGATAACTTGCGTCTTGAAAGGCTGTTCATCGAGAAGAAAAACTCTATCAAACTTCAAGATATTCTTGAATTAAAGTCTTTTGAGCATCGGTCAATTCATATTACGTCCCAAAATGGAAGTGTAAGTATTGCTGACGGGACGGACAGTAGAACTTTTCCAACTTTTATTGACCCCATTTTGAATGTTCCCTATTTTTACGGACGTGTTCCATTAAAGTGGATACAGAATGACGACCAAGAAGGCTTGCAACCAAGAGTAATTGATTACAAGCGTTTGATTACACTTCGAGACCATTTGAAGTCACATCCTCAAATGGCTCCAGCGATTGCAAGGTTATTGGACGGAACAATTCGGTTATTTGACGGTCAACACAAAGTAGCCGCCCAAATTTTGAATAGCGTTTCAGATATTGACATCAAGGTTTATATTTCTCCAGCAGATGAAACAAAGGCAAAAGAACTGTTTGACGCTTTAATGATTACCAACCTTGAAGCCCATTCTAAACTGCGCCAAGTCCCATTTTATACGTCTACTTTACTAGAAAGGCTTTCCGTCATATATCGGGAACTCTGGGAAGAGTTTGCTACAAAAAAGCCAGCATCGTTACATTCTGAAGCGAACTTCGTCAATTTCTTGATTACCGAAAAGAATTTCACTCGTTCTAAAGCCAACGATGTATTTCGGGCGGCTGTAAAAGATAATGCTTTATCCCAATCAACTCTTAGCGTATTTATTGCTGAAGCCTCAAAAGATTCGGCGTATCCGATTACGCAAGATGTAATGAACACCGCAATTTTCCCTGTTTGCTTGTACTTGCAACCCTCGCCAGCCTTGTTTGATACAACCGCAGATTATCGAAATCACGAAGTCGCCAACTTTCGGGTGTTTTCCGAACTTCTTGTAGAGCAAAGTTTTCTGCGAGACTGGGTGCAAAGAGTACCTAACAAACCGCTTACTCATGTTCAGTTAAAAGCAAGGCGTATCTGGCACAAAGGTTCTGTTCTCACATGGAGTCCATATCTCAAAGATATTATTATCAACACCTTCAATATGAAAACAGAAGATGACCGAGTGCGGTTGCTTTATCGTCCTGAAATGACCAAAGATGACAAAGACCGAATACACACCTATTTATCTCGGCTGTTCAATCATCCCATGTGGGATATGCCAGAAGGTGAAATTGACAGCATTTTGGTTTCTGCCAAAAAGCAAGAAGAATTGTTTAGGCGAAACGGATTAACGTCAATCTATGTCTTAACAGGAAGTAATTGACGACGGGAACGCCGCCGAACAAAGCGTGCAGTGGATTGGCGGGATTCTGCGCGATTTACAAGCAGTTTTCTGGCTTCGGGCTTTTTCTGCTCTCAGACATTTTCCCAGCCCGCCCGCCAACCACTAACGCAAACCGTTAGGTGCTTCGTTCATAATCAAATCTACTTGAAGGGGTACGAATATGCTTCTTGCTTTCGTGGATGAAACTAGCGATACAAAATTCAAGGATTATTTTGGCTTATGCTGTGCAACAATAAACAGTAGTCATTATCGCCAAATCAAGGATGACTTCCACAAAATCTTGATAGAAGGCGGCTGGAATCCAGAAATTGAATTTAAAGGCTCGTATTTATTCTCTGCTTTGAGTGGGGATAAAAATGTATCTATTGAAAAAAGAATCGAGATAACTTCCGCCATTCTTGCGCTCAACACAGCAAAGCAAAACGCCCGAATGAAATTCACCTACATCAAAAAAACTTCCGAAAATCAAAAAGAAGCCTATTTGAAATTCCTTCCTATACTTTTAGAAAAGGCTTTACCAAAAGCTAAGAAAGGTGGCGGCAAAGATATTCTTTCTCTAAACTGCGACCGTAGAGATGATATTTCACCAAAAGAAATTTACGATGTAGCAAGTCCAGTTATCCATGAAAAAGGATATACTTTGCTTGAAGATATTGTTATTTCGCGTTCAGGGTTTAATACAGTAGGAGTGCTCTACGCAGATATTGTTGGCTATTTATATGCTCGCGTAGATACCATTGCAAATGACAGCGAGTTGTTCCAAAATATTCCCCCAGAGCAATGGGAAAACAACGGCAAAATCAAAAAACTGAAATCGTCAACAAACTTACTCGGATTAATTAAGAAGTTTGATAGATATGAAGTCGTTGTAAAATAAAAGCGCACCTAACAAAGCGTGCACCTGACGCTGGGGATTCTGCGCACATCCCAAGCAGTTTTCTACGCCTTATCATTTTTCTGGCTGGACGGCTTCGCCGTCCCCGCCCCAGCGCAGGTAACGCAAACCGTTGGCACGCCCCTTGCATAATAAAATACTAATAATGTTATCTGTATGAAATATAAAAATCATGTAATTGTTCAGGTCGGTTTATTTTTTCTTGCGTCTTGCAGTAATGTATCATCCACACCAACGTTTTTTCCGAATGACATAGTTATCTTCACAGAAACTCAAATTCCTGAACAATCGCCCACATATAGTCCTGATGAGATAGCCACCTTAATGGCAAGAACATATCCTACAATTCCAGCGCACCCAAATTATCCAACACCAGAAATACCCGACCCGAATTTTTATCAAACAGGTATGTACTTGCAAGACATGTATCTTGGAAAATATATTATTCGACATTGGAGTTTCAACGATGATTTGGTAAACACCGTGACAATCTCAACCCTGAATCAAAGCCAAATACAAATTACTTCTGACAAAATCAAATTTCACTTTTTATCAGGAAGTGATGTTACAGGAAATGAAACGCCCGACTTAATACTTGAAACCGCTCGCGGGCAATATAACGGCACTCAAGTTTATGATTTAGGCAAAACGCCAGAGTTAGTACTTAATATTGAAGGACAATTTCGAGATTCCTTTTCCTCTGAATTTACGCCAGAACCTTCAAAGTTTGTTGATTTAGATGGTAATGGCAGCCTTGAATACATTATCCCCTCTTTTTTTTGGGATACACAAGAGTTAGATTTATGTTTTTCTCCGTTTAATCGTTTGATTTTCGAGTTTGATAAATCAAAGAACAAATATATTTACGCCACCTCGAAATTTTACAGGTACCCAATGCCAACAAAAATTACTTTAGACAATGAGTTTAGAGATGAGCAGGATAAATTCTATTCCTATTGTCAATTAGCCGTTAACTATGCAATATTTGGCGACTTTTCAACATCTAAACTTGTGCTTTACAATAACTTAAGTCTTGGAGATGCGGAGAAAGCAGAAAATATCATCCGCGCAATTTTTTCAAGGTTAGATGCAAATGTACCGTAAAGCAAAAAGCGTGCCAACAAAGCGTGCACCTGACGCTGGGGATTCTGCGCACATCTCAAGCAGTTTCCTACGCCTTATCATTTTTCTGGCTGGACGGCTTCGCCATCCCCACCCCAGCGCAGGTAACGCAAACCGTTAGCCTGCTGGCATCTAAAAGGGAATAACATGAAAATCTTAAACAAAGTCCTTTACACAATTGTATTTCTAATATTTTTTTCAGCCTGCAATCTAGCCTCAACACAAACACCTGCTCCTATTAATACTGCAATGCCTTTAGTAGTTAATTCAAATAATTGCAACGCTGATGATGTTCTGAAAAACTTAAAAACGAATCTTCCCTTTGGCGAATTCACGGTTCTTCATAATGAAATCAAGGGAAGCAAAACATTAGTGCTTTGGCTAGTAGACCCCGAAATCAATGCAAACGCAACAGAGGCTGAAATACCTGATAACGTAACAGAGGCTATCAGAGTTGCAGTAAATGCAAGTTACCTTTTGCTTACTTCAAATGAATGCGTAAGTACTTTGTTCGACTATATCAGCCCAATTATTGTTGACACAAATTACAATGGTTGGTTTTCAGGTCAAATTTCACCCTTGTCTTTACCAATGCCCAAGCCAGAAAACGACAATGAAATAGTTAATGTAGGAAACAACTTTGAGATTGGATTTCTACGCCAAAATACTACGACACCCATTACTCTACCTTCAAGTGGTAGTTGTACTTGGCAAGAAGCAAATCAGAAACTCCACCTACATTTTTCCCCAGAAAGGCAAAATGTTGGATTTCATTTTGTTTTAGATAATGTAGGAACTAATGTTTGGGCGCAATGGAATACAAAAGAGGAATATCTCAAGAACGATATTTTCGCATCATTATTAAATATTACGATGGAAATACAATGTATACATCCACAGCCCGACAACTTGATATTTATTATCGTTAATGACAGTGGAGAAACTCTTGTTATGGGCGTTGTTCCTAAAGAAGGGATTCAAGCCTATCCTAATATATTTGACAAAGTTAAAATCCTATATGAAAAAGAATAAATTAAAGCCAATCGCAGGCTAACAAAGCGTGCACCTGACGTGTGGGATTCTGCGGCATTTTCGAGCATTTTCCTCGCTTCGAGTTTTTTCTGCTCCCAAACAGAATCCACGCCCGCCCACACGCAGGTAACGCAAACCGTTAGGTGGCTTCCTTTGAATACACAGTTTCGTTTAAAGAGAAAACATGAGACGACATTTTTTGCATATACCCTTTATTATCTTATTCTGTTGGGTTTTGTTATCGTGTTCAAATGTAGAGATTGGAAGTTTCCCACACCTACACCGCAATTACCTCTCACTGAAGCGGAGAAAATTCTACCCTCTCCAGATGGAAACTGGACAGCCTATTTTTGGGGCTACAACCTAAATAGTTTTAGGCTAAGTGTTACAAACTTTGACGATACAATTATTTGGAATATCAATCAAAAAAACTATGGAAGTGAAGCATTGTTTGTTCCATATCGTTGGTCAAAAGACAGCAGGTATCTCTACTTCAATGTTAAAGTTGCTATTGATGGTTATGTACCTTTTTATCAAGGAATGGGGCTTCAAAGACTAGACGTTATTAACGGAGAAGTTTCTGAAATCTTACCAATCGGCGAACTATTTACTGTACTTGACTTAACACTTTACGATTGGAATATCGTTCAATTTTCTCTATCGCCACAAGATGACAAATTGGCTTACACAAAAAGGATGGAAAATGGGGTGCTATTTACAATACGCGACTTAAGAACGAGCAAGGAAAACTCTGTAATATTTGAGCAATATTCAAATGCAGGGAAAATTATATGGTCTCCTAATCAAGATTTTCTGATACTTGCTGCAACAAGCGGAGACAAATGGTCAAATACTTTAAGTTTTTTGGAATTAATCGAAGTAGAAACTTTAGAATCAAAAAATATTCTAAAAGATAGAACCCCAATCATAGATCCGCTTACTTGGGTTAACAACCATACAATCCTAGTACAAGAGCGAAACAGTAATTATTTTTATTTCGACATAATGAATAAAGAATTAAGTCCAGCGCCTTATTTTACAGGGTTCCAAAATTGAAACGCCACCTAACAAAGCGTGCACCTGACGCTGGGGATTCTGCGCACATCCCAGGCAGTTTTACACGCCCTAGCCTTTTTCTGGCTGGACGGCTTCGCCGTCCCTGCCCCAGCGCAGGTAACGCAATCCGTTAG
>JAPKFY010000116.1 GCA_026646335.1 Aequorivita sp.
AAATAAATTTTAAGGGAAATAGATAACGTGTTATTTTTTAGAAACTTCCAAGAGGTGTTTGTACTGAAGTCTAGCAACGCCTGCCCATTGCAGCAATAATTTTTTATCATCTTCGGAAAGATTTCCGTGAATAATGGTATAGGATTGTAAAGGCATTTCCTCTTTTTCAACCATTTCTACCAATTCCTCTAATTTATGTTCTTTCTTTTTAACAGTATAATCACTCCAAGCAGAAGCATTAAAATGCTTTTTTCCGTCTTCAATATGGTCTTTGAGCCATAGGGAAAGTGGCGCGATCTCTGCATACCAAGGGTATTGGGTTTGGTTGCTGTGGCAATCGTAACAGTTTTCCCTCAAAATTGACGTTACTTTTGCAGAGGGTTTGGTTTCGGCCTCGAAAGCAGCAACACTTTTGTATCCATCATCGTTTTTTTCGGGACGTATAAATTGAATAGCCACCAATGTAATAAGCAACAGAACAAGAAAGATTTTTATACCTCTTTTAATCATCGCTATTTTTTCAATGAATTTAAATAGAAGATAATTGCTTTCCGAATATCGATAGCTGTTTCGGTTTCCTTTGGCGTGTAAATCTTTACAATATCTTTGTGTTCCGGGGTTAAAAAAGGAATGTCTAAACCTTTCAGTAAAAAGTCGCTGAAAGCAACAGTATATGTTTTATTGTCACTAATTGTTTTATCACCTGTTTGCCATTCTCCATTTTCATTTTCTGAAAAATTGTAGCGTTGAAGATAAGCTCCCTCCCCACTTTGTGATTTTCCGTATTGCAAAACTTCCTTTAATAAATTTCCTTTTAAATCTACTTTCAAGACACTCCCTCCAAAGGGAAGCACTCTAAAAATATCGGTACTTGTTATGTCGCCCACCAACCTGTCGTCTATTCTTATTGAACCGCCATTCACCATGGCACCATCAACTTTATCATTATAAGCAAAGGCCATGGCGCGTGCGATTAGCTCGCCCATATTGGTTTGCTTGCTCCTGTTGGCAGTGTCTGTTCCATCCAGCGGTGATGCGGCATAATAGATTATTTCTTTGGGATTTTCCACCACTTCTTTGAGTTTCTCGTTCACAAGATCGGTCCATTTGTTTACAACACGCTCCACTTTGGCGGAGGATGCAATTTTATCGGTTACCATCATCAATTCGGAATTTATATGGAGGTATTTTGTGCGTAAATTATAAATAAGAGTATGGACATAGATGCTTTTTGCGTTGGCATCTGCTTTAGCAATAATAGTCCTGCCTTCTTTTTCAAGCATATTATTGTGTTCGTGCCCACCCATTATTAAGGGCAAAGTCCTCAAACGTTTGGCTATTTCTTTGTCTTCGTCTATGGAAACGTGGGTAAGGCCAACTACAAAATCAGACTTCTGAATTGCCAAACCATAGGCTCTCACTGCATTCTCATAAATATCGCCATAGGAAACATAATCTTTTGGATTTGAAGGAAGGGTCACTCCGAATACCCCAAATTTCATTTTATTGCCGTCCGCATCAATGGCATTAAATGTTGAAAAGTCTGAAGTGGGTACAGTAGAATATTCCCATTTGGTCGTAAAGGGCACAATCCCTTTTTCGGTAACGTGACGCACATTTGCAGTAGTCCAATTGAAGTTTGATTCATTCAATCTCTTTTGCAAATCCTGTTCACTTAAGTCGAACTCGTGGTTTCCAAAGGTTACCAAATCGATATCCATTGCATTAAGCACAGCTATCATCTGTTTCCCATTTACGCGTTCGCCATCAACTTTTAGTGTCCCAATTAAAGATGGGTTTAAAAAATCGCCTGCCAAAAACATATAGGTATTTGGAAACCTTTCTTTGATAGAATCGCGAATATGGGCAACTCGTGCCAAACCTCCGTATTCGCCACCGTTCAAAGGAGCAATTTCATAGACATCGTTAATCTGAACAAATTTTAGGGTAATAGCGCCCGCCCCTTTTATTGGGTCTTCAGGATATACTTGTTGTAGAATTTCACAGCTCGAAAAAAAATAGCCCACAACAGCTAAAAGTAAAAAATTTCTCATTTAATGGTATTTAGTAAAAATTTTAGTTGCTTCATTGTGCGCGCTTTCAAAAGACATTGGGTTAATATTGCACGAAATTTTTTCAGCAGTAAAATAACTGAGCATTTTTTCGGTGGGCATATTTCCCGTCAATTCATCTTTTGCCATCGGGCAGCCTCCAAAACCTTGTATGGCACCATCAAATCTTCTACAACCTGCTTTATAGGCTGCATCTACTTTTTCGTGCCAAGCGTTTGGAGTGGTGTGCAAATGCGCACCAAATTCTATGTGGGGATATTTGGGTATCAAGTTACTAAATAAATATGAAATAATATCAGGCGTTGATGAACCCACGGTATCGCTCAAGGAAAGAATCTTCACTCCCATAGCTGAAAGCCTTTCCGTCCAATCGCCTACTATCTCAACATTCCACGGGTCTCCATACGGATTTCCGAAGCCCATGCTTAGGTATGCAACCACCTCTTTGTTGTTTTTATGGGCAAGATTCAAAATATCCTGAAGCAGCACCAAAGATTCCGCAATGGTTTTGTGGGTGTTCCGCATTTGGAAGTTTTCTGAAATAGAAAAAGGATAACCCAAATAATCAATTTCAGGGTGTTTCACTGCATCTTCCGCCCCGCGAAGGTTGGCGATGATGGCAAGCAGTTTACTTTTGGTTGTGGAAAGGTCTAATTTTGAAAGTACTTCCGCGGTATCCTGCATTTGCGGAATAGCTTTGGGTGAAACGAAGCTTCCAAAATCGATGGTGTCAAAACCACAACGCAAAAGCGATTGAATGTACTTCACCTTTTGTTCCGTGGGAATCCATTCTTTGATGCCTTGCATGGCATCGCGCGGACATTCTATTATTTTTACTTGCTGCATTGCTTCAAAGATAGTTTTTGAAAGAAGAAATACGAAATTAGAAGTGGGAAATATTTACAGTGAGAAATAGAAATCTGATTCCTTAAGGCAACACAATAAAAACAGCAATCCCCACAAAAACCAATATCTGTAACCATTTTAAAACAATACCCATACTTTTCCATTCCAAAAGCAAGCCTGAAATTTTGCCAGCGGCCATTGCTATTATACTGAAGGTTATAAAGGAGACCATCATAAAAGTAATTCCCAAAACATAAAATTGCAGCACTGTGTTTCCTCCCGAAACTTCGGGACTGTCCCAAAGAAAGCCGGGGAAAAATGCCAAAAAGAAAATCATCACCTTCGGGTTTACCAAATTCATGATAACTCCTGTTTTGAAAAGTTGTGTGTAGGATTTTTTCGGCGCATTTTCTGCCAAAGAAATGTGCTCATCACTTCTATAGACTTTATACGCCAAGTAAAGCAAATAGCAAGCTCCCAAAACCTTTATTGCGTAAAAAAGTTCTTCCGAAGCAGTGATAATTGCAGAAATCCCAAAAGCCAAAAGTGTGGTGTGGACAATGCACCCACTTATCAATCCCGCAGTGGTAGCAATTCCACTTTTGGTGCCATTGGCCAACGATTGCGCAAGCACATAAATATTGTCTGGCCCAGGAGAAATAGCGAGTGCGAGGGTAGCAATGGAAAATGAAATTAGGGTTTCAATCATAAAAAAAGATTTAAGACCGCTGCGCTATAAGACGTAAGATTTAAGACTCGCAATTTATTGAATTCAGAATATTTATATAATGTCATCTTATAGTTTTAAAAGTTGACCTATGTCTTAAGTCATACAGCCCTATGTCTATTCAATATCGCTTTGTTAATTTGCTTTATCAAGCTTGGACCTTCATAAATAAAACCTGTGTAAAGTTGCACCAAGCTTGCACCGGCATCCAATTTTTCTAAAGCGTCTTCTGCTGAGTGGATTCCGCCAACACCAATAATGGGAAACGCTTTGTTGCTTTTTTCAGAAAGAAAACGAATTACTTCCGTCGCTCTATTGTTTAAGGGCTT
Organism: Aequorivita sp.; assembly: GCA_026646335.1. GTDB lineage: Bacteria > Bacteroidota > Bacteroidia > Flavobacteriales > Flavobacteriaceae > Aequorivita. Next base: position 3,975 of record JAPKFY010000116.1, read on the forward strand.
TCCGCTTAATCCGCCCATTTCCTTTTTGATTTCGGAAGAGATTCCTTCTCGTGAAATGGTTGTATTTGTTGCAATAACCCCGTCAATTTTTGTGGTGGCGACTATTTCAATGATGTCCAAAAGTTGTTCATCGGTCAAGTCGGGTGCTATTTTCAGCAGAATCGGTTTGCGTTTTTCTTTTGAATTATTTCTGTCTTGAAGCGTTTGCAACAAATCCGTCAACGGCTTCTTCTCCTGCAGCGCGCGAAGATTTGGCGTATTGGGCGAACTTACATTTACCACAAAATAATCCACATAATCGAACAGCGTTTCAAAGCAGATTATGTAATCATTTACCGCTTCTTCATTGGGGGTGTTTTTATTCTTACCTATGTTGCCACCGATTATAACTCGGTCGTTGAGCGGAGCCGAAACGACCTTTCCGTTCGCTTTCAATCTTTCAACAGCTTCTTCCACCCCACCATTATTAAAACCCATCCGGTTTATAATCGCGGAATCTTCCTTTAAACGAAACAAACGGGGTTTGTCGTTTCCAGGCTGTGGTTTTGGGGTAACGGTTCCTATTTCAATAAAACCAAAACCTAAATTTGAAAGTTCCTTGTACAGTTTTGCATCTTTATCAAAACCTGCGGCAAGTCCCACGGGGTTTGGAAACTTCAACCCAAAAAGTTCGCGTTCCAATTTTGGGTTTTCAATTTTATAGATACATCGGAAAATACTTCCAAAACCAATTTTATGGAAAAATCGAATCAATGAAAAGGTAAAATAGTGGATTTTTTCTGGATCGAAACAGAAAAACAGGGGACGGATGAAGGTTTTGTACATGGTTGAAAAATGTGGTACAAAAATACACTAATCTATGTATTTGTTATTTTGAATATGCTTTATTTTGCAGTGTAAAAGAAAAGCTATGATTGAAAAACAACACATTATTGACCGCTTTATAAGTTATGTTACCGTTGACACGGAAAGTGACCCAAATAGCGACACAACACCAAGCACTAAAAAACAGTGGGATCTCGCCAATAAACTTGCCGAAGAACTGAAACAGATAGGAATGGAAGACGTTACTATTGATGAGAACGCCTATATAATGGCTACTTTACCATCAAATGTTTCGCATCAGGTTCCCGTGATTGGCTTTATTTCACATTTTGATACTTCGCCGGATTTTACAGGCGCGAACGTGAAGCCACAAATTGTTGAAAACTACAACGGAAAAGATATTGTTCTCAATAAAGAAAAGAACATCATTCTTTCCCCAGATTATTTTGAGGATTTATTGCTTTACAAAGGAAAAACCCTAATCACTACTGACGGCACTACCCTTTTGGGCGCCGATGATAAAGCTGGGATTACCGAAATTGTTTCGGCTATGGAATACCTAATCAATCATCCCGAAATAAAACATGGAAAAATCCGTGTTGGTTTCACGCCTGATGAAGAAATAGGCCGTGGTGCACATAAGTTTGACGTGAAAAAATTTGGCGCAGATTGGGCCTATACTATGGACGGTAGCCAAGTGGGCGAATTGGAATACGAAAACTTCAACGCGGCCGGTGCAGTAGTTACCGTAAAGGGAAAAATCGTCCACCCTGGTTACGCAAAAGGGAAAATGGTAAACAGCATGTACATCGCCACAGATTATATCAACTCTTTACCTAGACTTGAAACCCCAGAACACACCGAAGGGCGCGAAGGTTTTTTTCACCTGCACGGCATAAGAGGAACGGTTGATGAAACCAAAATCCAGTATATTATCCGCGATCACGACAGAAATCACTTTGAGGCAAGAAAAGAAATGGTCCAACAATTAGCCGACGAGCTAAACGAACAATTTGAAATGGAAGTGGTTACTGTTGAAATAAAAGACCAATATTTCAATATGCGAGAAAAGATTGAACCTGTGATGCACATTGTGGAAATTGCAAAACAGGCAATGGAGCAAGCTGGCATTAAACCACTTATAAAACCAATACGCGGTGGAACCGATGGTTCGCAGTTAAGTTTTATGGGGCTTCCTTGCCCGAACATTTTTGCAGGAGGCCACAATTTTCACGGAAGGTACGAGTACGTTCCTGTTGAAAGTATGCAAAAAGCTGTAGAAGTAATTGTGAACATCGCAAAATTGACTGCACTGGATATTTCAAAATTTAAAAAGGAAGAGGAATAACACTGAAAATTCCAAAAAAACAAAGTAGCATTCCAAACTCCCCCTTTGAAGGGCAAGGGGATGTTCAAAAAAAACTCCCTCAACTATTTAAAAAATAGTGAGGGAGTTTTTATTTAAAAAAGAACAATTTACTATTTCTTTTCTTTTACTGGAGCATTCAGCTTTGCTGTTCTTTCCATTGAAATGGCAGATCTTTCAAACTTTATTTTTCCGGCACCACATTCAATCAAACAGGTTCCATCGTCGTTAAGTTCCAGTACTCTACCGTGAATTCCACCAGTGGTAATCACTTTATCGCCTTTTTTAAGTTGGGCGGCAAACTGTTTTTCCTGTTTGGCTTTTTTCATTTGTGGGCGTATCAAAAAAAGATACATCACCAAAAACAATAATATTATCGGTAAAAAACTTTGTATTTGTTCCATAGCAATTTTTAGTATTCCAAATAATTATTTAGATGTTGGGGTTTTGATAGGTGCTTGAGCATTTCCAGCACCAGCCTTAGGGTTTACAAAAGCTTTGATTGTTAAGGTTTCAGTACCTGCCTTTGTGTTTGTAGTAAGTGTAACTGTTTTGCTAACTTGGTTTTGTCCACTTCCGTTGAATTTTACCAACAACTGACCATCGGCACCTGGTGCAATTGGATCTTTTGTGTATTCTGGAACGGTACAACCGCAGCTACTTTTTGCATTTACGATCATCAAAGGTGCTTCCCCTGTATTTTTAAATTTAAAAACGTGCTCTACTTGCGTGTTTTGGTCAATAGTTCCAAAATCGAACTGACTTTCTTCAAAAGTAATTACTGGAAACTTTCCAGATTCTGCGTCACGTGCTTCGGCAGTGGCAACGTTTTCCTCGTTTACTTTGTCTGCGGCATTGTCTTTACAAGAAGAAAAGGCAAAGACAGATAGTATCGCTACTATTAAAACTGATTTTTTCATGATAATTAAGATTTTTTATGTTTTTAGCACGCCAAAAATAGGTATTTTTTTGCTTTTATTGAAGACCACGGCCAATTTTATTCAATTTGCCTTCCTCTTCAAATTCCTTCACTATTTTATCTAAAATACCGTTTACGAAGATGCTGCTTTTAGGGGTTGAATATTCTTTGGAAACTTCCAAATATTCATTGATTGTGGCACGAACAGGAATTGACGGAAAGTATAAAAATTCTGCAATGCCCATTTTCAGAATAATCAAATCTACATCGGCTATTCGATCTTGGTCCCAATTTGGGGTTTTTCCTTCAATCTGTGCGTTTAGCTTATCTTCATTCAGAATTACTTTTCTGAAAAGTTGCAGCGCATATTCACGATCTTCATCGTTTTTATATAGATCGGGAACCAAAAGAGAGGATGCGTTTTTTTCTGAAAGCTTGCCGAGCATTTTAACGATGGCTGTATTAACTATTGGGAAATCGTCAACCCAAGTCAATCGTTTGTCTTCCAAATAATCATAGAGTTTATCATTGGGCGCGATCACTTCCTTAAAAATCTTGGCCACAAATTCTTGGTCTTCTTTATAAGAGGTTTCTTTTTTTGACAGATAGGTTTCGTACCATTCCATTTGGCGCAACTCGTTGAGAATGATGTTTACATATTCTCCATCCAATGCCCAGTAATTGAGTTTTTTCTTCTTAATTATTTCATTGAAAGTAGAATTGGAAGCTATTACTTGCAGTAATTTATTGTCAACAAACGTGCGGCTCGGGTTTTTTTCTGAAGCAGTGGCAAGATGCTTTTTCTGCGATATTACAAGATAACTGTCTGCTTGTTCCTGAAGTGAAACCAATAATTGCAAAAGCAATAAATAAAGGTTTAGCATCTCATCAATACTGTGCAGCAAAAATTTTTCCTGCGAATCGATATTCGGGTTTTCACGCTGGTTGTATGCGTAAACGGACTGCAAAACTTTTACTCTGATATGTCTTCTTGTAAGCATATATTTTTTGAAAGAACTGGTTTAAAGAAACAACGCACAAGAATTTTCCTGTGCGCTGCAAAGATAGTGTTTTAAGAAAAAGGAAAGCTATTTTTCGTTTTTTCTTGCATCAATTCTAGCTTGGGCTATATTATATGCCGCTTGATAAGTGGTAATATTTTCTGTATCAGCTTTTTTAAGGATCTCAAGCGTAGTATTATAAATATTTTCGGTTTTGCGCATTATTTCCTTTCGGTCATAATTTTCAAGTTCGGCATAAACGTTTATAATTCCACCAGCGTTTATCAAAAAGTCTGGAGCGTAAAGAATTCCTTTGTCGCGAAGCATTTGTCCATGCTTTTTCTCTTCTGCCAATTGGTTGTTTGCTGCCCCGGCAATAATTTTAGTCTTCAATTGACCGATGGTGAAATCATTTATAGTAGCACCCAACGCACAAGGAGCATAGATGTCCATTTCCTCTGTGTAAAGATTGTTTCCACCATAAATATTAACGCTGTATTTGTCTCGAACCTCTTCCAAACGATCTTGGTTGATGTCTGAAATATATACTTTGGCACCTTCATTGCTCAGGTTTTCTACCAAAGCCTCGCCAACGTTTCCAATTCCCTGAACATAAATCACTTTATCTTCAAGTATATCACTTCCAAATTTATATTTCGCAGCAGCTTTCATCCCCATAAAAACGCCATAAGCGGTAACTGGTGAAGGATTGCCCGCACCGCCTTTCGATTCTGAAATTCCAGTAACGTAAGGCGTAACCGTACGCACCAAATCCATATCAGAAGTCGTCATTCCCACATCTTCGGCAGTAATATATTTTCCGCCCAAGGAATTTACAAACTCACCGAACTTCAACATCAACTCTGGAGTTTTTTGAGTTTTTGCATCGCCAATCAACACCGCTTTTCCACCGCCAAGGTTCAAACCAGTTATTGCACTTTTATATGTCATTCCACGTGAAAGACGGAGCACATCGTTCAATGCTTCCCACTCGCTCGTGTAATTCCACATTCTGGTACCTCCCAAAGCAGGTCCCAAAACGGTATTATGAATACCGATTATTGCTTTTAAACCAGTATCTTTGTCATTGCAAAAAACGATTTGCTCGTGATTGTCAAAGGACAACTGCCCGAAAACCGGGTCCATTTTATGA
>JAPKFY010000117.1 GCA_026646335.1 Aequorivita sp.
TTTGTGCGCCGCGGTCCCATCCCGGTATGATGGAGACCCCCCTCGACGTGCAAGGAGAGAAAAGGCATGAAACGCACAGCCTTGATCGGACTCGCGGAACTGGCATTGACTGTGGAGGAACTGCTTGTTTGCCTTGTGGCGAAGTACTGGATTTCAGCGGAACCTTTATTCAGGAAGACCAAATGGGTCGTCCAGGAATCAATACCGTATTTGGAACTACAGGATTTAAAGATGCCTTTAACGTAACCGTCCCTTCTGAAATGCAGGCTGCATTTCAAGATAAATTTCAATTTAAACTTACAGATTCAACGGGTTTGAACCCTGCTTATACTACTAATGCCTTAGGTTTAAATGCCGAAGATTTCACAACAGTACTTTCAAACGATGTATTGTGGTTGGCACAAACTGGAATAACAACCTATTTCAACGGGACTGAAATTCTGACAGGTAGAGCATTGAGCGATGATGTAATAGACGTATCGTTATTGTTGATTTTTGGAGGCCCTGATGGAACCGAAAATCCGACTTTAACAAGCGATGGAGTACCAGCTAATGATGTTGCATTCTCCAACTCCTTCCCATATATGGTTGGACCATTTTAATTAGGTTGATTTTAATTCAAAAAAGAGAACGGATTGTTCTCTTTTTTGGTTTAAAACGTTTTTTAATGAAAAACGAAGCCAACACAAATATTTTAAAAAAATGAAAAATATAATAACAATAGTATTTCTCATAGTTCTTTTTGGATGTCGTGAAAATCCAAAAAAAATTACTGACAGTAAAGATTACGAACCGTTCTTGATTACGAGCAATACCCCTTCCAAAGATCTCCTTCAGGAAGAATTTGAGTATTGGCAGAAAGAGTTCAATAACGATTCAACCCATTTGATGGAAATGAGCCGTTTGTCTGGTATTCACGCTGCAATGTTCGGAATCACAGGAGATATTACGGAATTAAAAACTTCGGAAAAATTAATTGAGAAATCACACGAGGTTTCAGCTCGCAACAAAGATTCTTACTTACGCAGTTTGGCACATAATTACGTTTCGCAGCACCGTTTTAAGGAAGCACAGGTATTATTGGATAGCGCATATACTTATCCCGATAATCGCAGGGAAACCGAAATGATGCTTTTTGATGTAGCTATGGAACTGGGTGAATACAATCGCGCAGACACCCTATTGGGAAAGATTAAAGATCCAAAAGATTTCAATTATTTGATACGCTTGGCGAAGTGGAGCGATCACAACGGCAATCTTGACGCAGCCATAAAATATATGGAACAGGCCAAGCAGATAGCCGAAGAGCGCGACAACAAGGGGTTAAAGGTATGGGTATATAGCAACATTGGCGATTTTTATGGCCATGCCGGAAGACTTCAGGATTCATACAATAGCTATTTGAAAACCTTGGCCATTGAACCGGACAATCATTATGTAAAAAAGCAACTTGCTTGGATGGTTTATTCTTCTGAAAAGAACACCAAAGAAGCAAACCGCATTTTGGATTCAGTAATGGTAAGCCACAAAGCCCCAGATTATTATCTTTTAAAAGGCCAAATGGCAGAATTTGAAGGCAACACTTCTGAGGCAAATAAAGAATTTGAAAAATTTATAAAAGCGACGGAAAACCCTGATTATGGGGCAATGTACAATGCTTATCTCATAGATATTTACGCAGATCGTGAGCCGCAAAAAGCGCTGAAATTGGCAGCAAAGGAAATTACAAATCGTGCTACACCAGAAACATACCAATTATTGGCCTATTCCCAATTAAAAGTTGGCGACAAAGAAGCTGCTTTAAAAACGATTGAAGAATATGTAGAAGGTAAAACTTCGGAGCCAAAGGCACTTTTTCATTCCGCTTTAATTTATAAAGCGAATGGGATGAAGGATAAAGTGGCTTCTTTAAAAGAGGAATTGATGGGTGCTGCTTATGAGTTGGGACCAGTAAAGGCCAAAGAAATAGAAAAATTATAATGAATTGAAAACCAACCTTGCGTTATTTACGTAAATAGGGGTGAGGTTGGTTGTCTATCAAGAAATTGATAGATTTTACAAAACCGGTTTTACCGGTTTTACAGAGTTTTTTGTTAGTTGAAGCGCCCGCCATTATTGGTGGGCGCTTTTTTTAAGTTATTATTTCATTTTTTAAATGGCTATCATTCCCAATGTATATAATTGGGAGAGGGTAGGCACTTCGCTTCCGCCTTCAGGCTCTAAGGTTATTCCAAAAGCCTCTGGAGATGGGAAGTTTACAAACTTATAGATTCCTTCGCCTGTTTTGTTTTGGGAATCGATCAAACCAACGCTGGTTGGAGTGAGTGGTTCCATTTTGAGCGACCACACTTGGTAAACCTTTCCGCGGGGAGGAGTAGGTAAACCTTTCACATCTATATAAGCCACGTTTTCCTTTTTGTTCAAATATACCTTTGCAAAAGCTTCGGGCGCAACTGCTTGATTCCCCGGAAGTGTATATGCTTGGTAATCTTTGGACCTTAAAATCTCAAGAATTTCGTTGTTTTCAGCAAGTTGATTTTCGACTGTGGATTTTTCTTCCTTTATAACTGTGTTTTCAGTGGTAGTTACTTGCAACGAATTGTTTAAATCGTTGGTTTGCTTCAACATCCACATAATTCCCCCCATAAATAGGATGGCAGCGGCCCAGCCCGTGATTGCTGGCCAATTAAAGGTTCTTACTTTATTGTCTCCCATGTCCTTTACATTTCTGATTGAATTTAAAATATAAGTCCAGGTCATTGCTTGCACAGGTGGTGCTACTTTTTCGGCTAGGTGCAAAAGAGACTCTTCAATAAGTTCGATTTCACGCTTTACTTCGGGATGGGCGGCAATTGCTACTTCTACTTCAATCGCTTCCTCTGGTGACAATGCGCCACAAACGTAAAGCTCTAAATTTCCTGATGCTATGATTTCTTCTGGAGTCATAATTTTTTATCCTAAAACCATTACCCGCAAATCATTGATGCAGGTCCTGTTTCTTGTTTTTATTGTTCCTATCGGTATTTCCAATGTTTTTGATGCCTCTGCCTGTGTGAATCCTTTAAAATATAAAAGATCAATTATCTTGATACACGCAGGTTTTAGTGCATCCACAAACTTTTTTAATCCAATGGCGTTGGTCGCTATGTTTAAGCTGTCTGAGGATGATAATATATCTACGAAGTTTGTGGTGCTTAGGTTTTTCCTGGAGTTTTTAAATGCTTTGGATCGGGTTTCGTCTATGGCTGTATTTCGCGCAATATTTAAAAGCCAGGTGAAAAAGCGGCCTTTTTTGACAGAATAAGAAGATGCATTGTTCCAAACTTTTATGAAAACATCCTGCAATAATTCCTCAGCAGTGTTTTCATCTAAAACGATGCTGTAAATGATTCCGTATATAGCTTCACTATACATAGTGTACAAGCGGGAAAATGCCTTCTCGTCTCCGTTTTGCATGGCTATGATGAGATCGTTGGGTTGTTCCATAGAACTTTTTTTTTTGAAAGTAAATGTAATGAAATTATTACTTTGGAATCTAAACAGTTTCTGATTGTTCTATAAAATCATTTATATTCTAGAATATTTATTTGTTAATTTTTTTTTGAACTTTAAGATAAAGTTGTGGAAAAAATATTTTTTAATAGCTTTACAAAAACTTAATCTGCTTAAAACTAATATTAATCCAAACAAATCAAAAATGAAAAAAGTTACCCGGAGTTTCTTCCTGGCAATTATGTTGGTGTTTTCGGGCACTATGATTGCGCAAAATTTTTCAGGAGTGATCAACAAACAGTTGAATCATTTTCTAGAGCAAAACGAACTATTGCCACAAGATGTTCAGTGGCAAATAACAAGTGAATCCGTTAGTAGAACTAGTGGTATCCAGCACTTATATTTCAGACAATTACTGAATGGAATCGAAATTTATGGAACCGAATCAGGTATCCATACTTTAGCGAACGGAGAAGTAATTTCAAAAGACAACAAATTCATAAAAAGTACTGCTGAAAAACTTTCTGGTTCAAATCAGCCAGGGCTTACAGCAGCACAGGCAGTTCAAGCTGCAGCTTTGCAATTGGGGTACTCCATTAATGGTTCACTTTCTGTATTGGAAGGCGCCAGTGGCGTTGCCAGAGAAACATTGCTTAGTGACGGCGGAATTTCCTTGAGCCCAATACCCGCAAAATTGATGTATGCACTAACAGGATCTGACCAATTGGTTTTGTGCTGGGATATATCAATTCAGGAGAAAAGCCAACAAGACTGGTGGAGCTTAAGAGTTAATGCAACCACAGGCGAGATTGTAAACAAAGCGAACTGGATGGTTAGCTGTGCAATGCATCACGATCACAGTAATGACGTGAAAGAGATGAACTTCAATGCCAACTTATATGATATTCCAAATTATGATGAAATTATAGCAGTTGGTCCTGCTGCTTGTACAGAATGTTACGAAGTAATTGCGCTTCCCCTTGAAAGTCCATATTACGGAGCACGAACCATTGTGGTTCAGCCTGCAGATCCAACGGCTTCGCCCTTTGGATGGCACGACACCAATGGTGTTGCTGGTGCTGAATACACTACAACACGTGGAAACAATGCGAACGCTTACGAAGATGGAAACAACTCAGGCTACCAGCCAAATGCAGGTTCAAACCTGGAATTTACTGGCTACCCTTTCAGTCAAATTTATACTAATGCAAACCAATATGAGGATGCTGCAATAACCAATCTTTTCTATATGAACAATGTTTTTCACGACATTATGTATCAATATGGTTTTGATGAAGTGAGTGGTAACTTTCAAGAAAATAACTATGGAAACGGAGGTAATGGGAGTGATTCTGTAAACGCAGAAGCTCAAGACGGTTCAGGTTCTTGCAACGCTAACTTTGGAACTCCTCCTGATGGAAGTAACCCAACAATGCAAATGTACATTTGCAACGATAAAGATGGTGATTTTGACAACTTAGTAATCCTTCACGAATATGGTCATGGAATATCAAACCGTTTAACCGGAGGTCCTAACGCATCAAGTTGTTTGCAAAACCAAGAGCAGATGGGAGAGGGATGGAGTGACTTTTTTGGAGTAATATTGACTATTGAGCCTGGTGATGTAGGCACAGATGCACGTGCCGTAGGAACCTACCTTTTTGGTCAAGGCCAAGGAGGTGGAGGTATTCGTGATTATCCATACAGTACAGATATGGGTGTGAATCCACAGACATACGACTTTATTAAAACAGCAGCCGTTCCTCACGGAGTAGGCTCGGTTTGGGCAGAAATGTTGTGGGAAGTGACCTGGGCGTTGATTGATGAGCACGGTTTCGATCCAAACCCATACAATTTTACAGGTAATGTTAACCAAGATGCCGGAAACATTCAAGCATTGGCGTTGGTTACTGAAGGAATGAAATTACAGCCTTGTAGTCCTGGTTTTGTGGATGGTCGTGATGCAATTTTTGCTGCAGACCAAGCTCTTTATGGTGGTGCTAACGAATGTTTGCTTTGGGATGCTTTTGCAAAAAGAGGTTTGGGCTTTAGTGCAAGTCAAGGTTCTTCATCCAGTAGAAGTGATGGAACTCAAGCTTTTGACACTCCTTCGCAAACAGCTTCTTTGTCTGTTTTGGAAGAAGTTTGTGCTACTTCTGGCGTACAGACTGGTTTAACGGGAGGAACTCCAAACGGTGGTACTTACAGTGGACCAGGTGTTACGGATGACGGTAATGGATCTACTTTCACATTTGATCCTGCAGCAGCAGGTGTAGGTGTTCACACTATTACATATGATGTGCAAGCTGGCCCATGTTCAGTAGCATCATCTGCCACAGATACTATTGAAGTATTGGCAGTGCCTGCTGGGCCAACTACTACAGGAGTAACAGATTTCTGTATTGGTGATCCAGTAACCGTTACAGCTACTCTTAATGACCCTAACAATGTAATCAGATGGTTTGATGCCTCTACTGGAGGTAACTTCCTTTTTGAAGGTGTATCATATACATTTACACCAACAGGAACTACAGATGTATATGCTCAGGAAAGTGCTCCTGGACCATTGTCACAATTGGTTATTTCAGAAATTAATTTGGAAACCCCTGACAGATTTGAAATTCAAAACGTAGGTGTGGCTACAGATTATACTGGCTATAAAGTTGCGGTGAGTGATACTCCTTATGCGAATATTAACGCTGTAAACACAATAGTGAAAACACTTGGAAATATGGGCGCCAACACAGTTGTTGATTGGAATGATGATGGAGGTACCGGATACTGGGGTAATAATTTATACTGGGACAATAATGGAACTGGATGGATATTAATTATAGACCCAAGTGGAAACGTAGTTGATTCTGTATTTTGGAATTTTAATGCTGGCGAAATTGCAGGTTTTAATGTTACAATCTCAGGTTTCAATATTACCGCTGCCGATCTTGATTGGACAGGTACAGGTGCTTCACTGGTTGCAGAATGTGGCTCTACTTCTTTTAGAAGAGTGGGTGATACAGATTCTGCTGCAGACTGGTCCGGAATTTGCGAAACTTCAGATTTTGGAACACCAAACAGCGATATTAATTTAGGAGCTTCTGGTTGCCCAGGCGAACGTACCCTGACTGAAGTTATTGTGGAGACAGAAAATCCTGTGATTACTTGTCCTGCCGATGTTACTGTTTCGGTACCTACCGGTCAGCAATATACATTGCCAGATTACACCGGCGATGCATCTGCAACAGACAACTGTAACCCAGACCCAGTTATAACGCAAGCTCCTGCTGCAGGAACTATGGTTGGAGTAGGTGTTACAACTATGACAATGACTGCAACCGATGCTGCAGGCAATGAAGATACTTGTACTTTTACGGTTACGGTTGATAATTTGGTAGGTATAGGCGAAAATGAATTTGCTAACAACTTGCTTCTTTATCCAAACCCAACAACTGGTGAAATCACACTGAAAAACAATACATCAGCACAATTGAGCAACATAATCATTACTGATGTGAAAGGTAGAATTATTAAAAACATAGACCTTTCCGAAGCTGGTTTTGAAACCAATTTTTCTTTGGATGACTTAGCGACAGGAATGTATTTTGTAAAAATAAATGCTGAAAACACAAGTGTTGTAAAACGCATCGTGAAGCTATAGTAAATTAAATTTTTATTTATTTTTAAACCCACGTCAAATTTTTTGACGTGGGTTTTTTTAAACAATCCATTTCAATAACTTTGGCAGATGAAAAAAATTTTGTGTTTTGCAGGCAGTAATAGCAGTAAATCCATCAACAATAAATTAGTCAGTTTTGCAGCTACGCAAATTGTTGGACAAAATGTTGAAGTTATTAAATTGACAGATTATGTCTTGCCTTTGTTCAGTGAGGATATTGAGCGCGAAAAAGGCTATTCCGTAGATTTGAAAATACTTTACAATAAAATAAAAGAAGCTGATGCGCTCGTTATCTCAGTAAATGAGCACAACCGAACGGTTTCAGCATATTTCAAAAACACTATAGATTGGCTCTCACGGCTCGATCGAAATTTTTTGGAAGGAAAAAAATTATTGGTTATGAGTACTTCAGACGGAAGACTTGGCGCTGCTTCTGCTTTGGAATATACAAAATATGTGCTTCCCAGGTTTGGCGCAACCATTGTTGAAAGCTTCAGCTTTCCTTCTTATTCAGAAAACTTTTCCGAAGAAAACCAATCAATTTCCAACGAAGTTTTACTCTTGGGCTTTACCGATGTTATCCAAAATTTTGTGCATCAAATTCAACAATAATGCGCACTTTAAAGAAATATCCTTTTTCTTTAACCGATGACGCTAAAAACCGCTTGCTCCAATGGGCGCAACAGTTTCAGGAAGTTGTGTGGCTGGACAGCAATAACTATTCACAAACCCATGGAACCTTTCAGGCAATTCTTGCGGTCGATGCTTTTACAGCCTTAAAAACCGATTCCCAAAATGCTTTTGATAAACTGAAGGAATATCAAACCATCACTTCAGATTGGCTATTTGGCTATCTTTCCTATGATCTTAAAAATGATGTGGAAAAACTTCGTTCGAATAATTTTGATGGTTTGAGTTTTCCCGATCTTTATTTTTTCCAGCCAAAGAAGTTGTTTCTTTTTTCTGAAAACAGTGTGGAGATGCATTATTTGAATATGGTTTCCGATGAGCTGGAATCGGATTGGAACGCAATTTCCGAAATAATATTTAAACTAGAAGAACCTGAAACATCCAAAGCTCTAAGCATAAGCCTCCGAACCTCGAAAGACAATTATCTTCAGAAAGTGGGAGAGGTACTTGAGCACATTAAACGCGGAGATATATACGAAGCAAATATCTGTCAGGAATTTTATTCCGAAGATGCTGAAATTGATCCTTTGGAAACTTTTCTTCAGCTTAATAAAATCTCAAAACCACCCTTTTCGGTTTTTTTGAAGTTAAATGAACTCTTCGCCTTGTCAGCTTCCCCAGAGCGATATATAAAAAAAACAGGAACTTCTGTTATTTCCCAGCCCATAAAAGGAACGGCAAAGCGTTTGAAGAATATAGAGGAAGATTTAAAAATGGCGCAGCAATTAGCCATAGACCCTAAAGAGCGCAGTGAAAACATAATGATTACAGATTTGGTGCGGAACGACCTTTCCCGAATTGCCGAAAAAGGCAGTGTTTCCGTGGAAGAACTTTGCAAAATCTATACATTTGAACAGGTGCATCAAATGATTTCCACGGTTACTTGTACTGTCCCTGAAAATATTTCTAGCATTGAAATTTTAAGAAATACCTTCCCAATGGGAAGTATGACGGGCGCTCCAAAAATTTCAGCAATGCAAATTATAGAAGAAATAGAAGATGCCAAACGCGGGCTATACAGTGGAACTATCGGTTATTTTTCACCCTCGGGGGATTTTGATTTTAATGTAGTTATCAGAAGTATTCTTTATAATTCCTCTAAAAAATATGTGAGTTTTTCCGTTGGGGGTGCTATTACCATAAATTCCATTCCAGAAAAGGAATATGAAGAATGTTTGTTGAAAGCAAAGGCTATGCGGGAAGTATTGAATAATACTTTATGAGTTCAAAAACTTATAGACCTATTTTATTAGCTTTTAAACTTATAAACATCCTTTATTAGTTAAAACGCTAATAAATTTATATATTTGAATAAAATTATTTTGAATG
>JAPKFY010000118.1 GCA_026646335.1 Aequorivita sp.
GGTTGGTTGGTTGGTTAGTTGGTTAGTTGGTTGGTTGGTTGGTTGGTTGGTTAGTTGGTTAGTTGGTTGGTTGGTTGGTTGGTTAGTTGGTAGATTGGTAGATTAGTTGGTTGGTTGGTAGGTTGGTAGATTGGTCGCCTATAGACGGTAGATATGCATCAAAAACTGCAAGCCTAATCCCGTTTTTTTCTGAAGAAGCGCTCATCCGTTACCGCGTGCAGGTGGAAATTGAATACTTTATCGCCCTGGTGGAGCTCGATCTACCGCAGTTGAAGGATTTTGACAGAAACCTTTTTCCAGAATTGCGAAATCTATACTTAGATTTTTCAGTACAGGATGCCATCAAAATAAAAGAGACCGAAAAGGTTACCAATCACGATGTAAAGGCGGTTGAATATTTCATAAAAGAAAAGTTTGATGCCTTAAAGCTTCAGCAATTCAAAGAGTTTATTCATTTCGGGTTGACCTCGCAAGATATAAACAACACAGCCATTCCGCTTTCATTAAAGGATGCCATCAACACTGTTTATGTTCCACTTCTAATGGAAGTAAAGAACAAACTGAAAGCGCTTTCCGAAGATTGGGCCCAAGTATCTATGCTTGCCCGAACTCATGGACAGCCTGCTTCCCCAACCCGTTTGGGAAAAGAAATTGAAGTTTTTGTGGTTCGCATTGAAGAACAGTTCGATTTGATGAACGACATAAAAAGTGCAGCAAAATTTGGAGGTGCTACCGGAAATTTCAACGCTCATAAAGTAGCCTACCCAAACATTGATTGGCGAGCTTTCGGGAAAAAATTTGTGCAGGAAACTTTAGGCTTGCACCACTCCTTCCCTACCACACAGATTGAGCATTACGACCACATGGCAGCGCTTTTTGATTGCCTTAAAAGAATAAACAATATTTTGATTGATTTGGATAGAGACATTTGGACCTACGTTTCTATGGATTATTTCAAACAAAAAATAAAAGCAGGCGAAGTGGGTTCTAGCGCCATGCCACACAAAGTGAACCCAATAGATTTTGAAAACAGCGAAGGGAACTTAGGTATCGCCAATGCGCTTTTTGAGCATCTTTCAGCCAAACTTCCTATCAGTAGGTTGCAACGCGATCTTACGGATAGCACGGTTTTAAGAAACATTGGTGTTCCCATTGGGCATACGCTCATAGCTTTCCATTCCACTTTAAAAGGGTTGAACAAATTATTGTTGAACGAAACAAAATTTGCGGAAGATCTTGAAAACAATTGGGCAGTGGTTGCTGAAGCAATTCAAACAATCTTGCGTCGAGAAGGCTATCCAAACCCATACGAAGCACTGAAAGGCCTGACGCGCACCAACGAACGCATAAACCAGACATCCATCGCAAATTTCATTGAAACTTTAGAAATATCTGAAAGCGTGAAGCAGGAAATGCGAAACATCACGCCCGCTAATTATACTGGAATTTAGTTTTTAACATAAAAAGGCTTCAATCCTAATTCGGAAGAAGCCCTTTTCAACTATTAATCAACTAATTTAATCTTTAAATATTTCGCCGAAACCTTCTAATTTGGAGACATCCAAGTCGCCGCGTTCGGCAGATTTCATCAATTTCAGCATTTGATCTGGGCGCATATTTTCGCCCAATAACCTGAAAACCGCAAAGCCGCGTTTGTCATCGCTCGCAAAAACAATTACCTCATCAATGGCATCCTCCTCGCCGGTATATTTTAAAGTGGCATCCCAATCGTTGCTTTTTATACGAGTCAATTCTTTGTATTGCTCTTGGTCCAAGATAGATTTCAATTCTTGTTTTTCCTTTTCATAATCGGCTGTATCATCCTCTTTTATAGGATAGGCTACCACATTCACTTTTTTTAGGGTGTTGAGAATCTCCTTCTCTTCTTCGGTAAAATTGCTGTTTCTTCCTTGGAGCAAGCTGGCGGCAATGTCCATTTTCACAAACTTATCATCGTCCTGTTTTTCCACCAAATACTTCTGCAAAGATTTATCGCTACAGGAAACCAGAGTCATTGCGCCCAATACCAAGGCCATAAAATATTTTAGAAGTGTCATCATTACTGCTTCTTCTTTTTGTCAATATTTTTCAATTGCTCGCTACCGGGAACTTTTAAATCTTCGGTTAGTTTTGAAATCTGCTTCAAGTCTATATTCCCCGTTATACTCATGATTATAGTGGTCGGTTTTCCGTCAACCATTCCGTCCAAGTGCATCAAAAGCTCGCTCACGTAGTTTTCACTCTTACCTTCTTTACTGTAGAATTTAATGTTTTTACCGTCATCCTTCACGCGCATCAATTCGCCCAAATTCTTGGAATTAGAAACATATTTTGCCACCGCATCGTCCATCTTTTTTGCTACAATAGGGTTGTCTGTTGTGAAAATCTTGATGTTGTCCAGGTCATTCACCATTTTAAGGTATGCTTGGGCTTCGGGATCAGAGGAGTTTAAATCCATCTTGCTCAAAAGCTTGAACATGTTTTTGGTAACCACTACTGAGGTTACATCTTTTTCGTTTTCAAAGGAATCAAAAGCATTCTGTGCCCAAGAAACCATCGGCGCTATTGCCAGTGCTATTAGTATTGCTATTTTTCTCATCGTTGTATTATTTATTGTTTTAATTGTCCTTTTTCTTTGTTCTATATTCTTTATTCAAAAATTTTATCCTTTGTTATTGTAAACTGTTCCACAAACGTGAGCTGTCCCGCCCCTTTGTTTAAATTTTCCGAAAGCAGCATCATTGCGTTTTTACTCTTTTCAAAAGCTGCCAGAGCTTCCTTTTCCTCCTGCGTATAGTGCGGTTGTGAAAAATAAAAGCTTCCCACGCCAAAGGCCACCACCGCAATTGCCGCTGCTGAATACCACCAGGTTTTGATAGTTTTCGGTTTGCTTTCCGGCAGCGTGAATGCTTTGCTGGAACGTTCCTCTTTTGCGGCTTTCAATCCTGCAAAAATTGGTTGATATTGAACCAAATCGTCCGCAACTGTTTCGTTGTTAAAAAAGTCCTGCAGTGCTTTTTCTTCTTCTAGGCTGGTGGCGCCTTCAAAATAGGCGTCCAGCAATTTTTTTACATTAACCAATTCCATAATTGTATTTTTTAATCATTGCATCCCTAACTGTTTTCCGTGCACGTGAAAGCGCCACTCGTATTGCTGTTTCGTTGCTGTCCAACATTTTTGCGATTTCTGAAAACTCAAATTGTTCCACATCTCTCAGTTGAAGCACTATTTTCTGCTGTTCCGGCAGGGTTTCCATTATTTTGAAAACCATTTCAACCCCATCGTTTGCCTCAAAATTCTTTTCAATATTTTCTGAGGTTTGATAATTGCTGTGTACGATTTTCAAATTGGAAGCCTGTTTTGATTTCAATCGGTCCAAACAATAATTTTTGGTCATCGTGATTGCAAACGCTTCTGGATTTTTATAGTTTCCAATATTTTCCTTTCCATTCCACAATTTCAAGAACACTTCCTGCACGGCATCTTCAGCTTCATCTGTGGACACCAAAATTCTTTTGGCCAAACGGTACAGCCTATCCTTGAAGGGCATTACTGTTGCAATAAATTCGGTTTTGTCCATTTTGGTGGTTGTGGTTTTTCCGTCTTCTATTTAAATGACGAATGGTGGCTATTTTTGTTACAATCCATTTTTTGAAAGGAACCAAGAATCAAGAAACAGGACACAGGCGACTGATATTAACTTGTCACAAATCCTGTTTCCCTTAAGTCTTGTTTCTCGATTCTCTGATGTCCTGTTTCTATTCCAGAAGAATTCATTTTAAATCATCTGGAATAATTTCGACTAAAAAACATATTTTTACCATTGCAATATAATCCTTAATTTATCTGTTTTAATTCTATACATCAATAAAACCTTCTTATGAAAAGAAAATTTTTCATTCCCCTATTGGCCGTTTCTATCCTTTTGGTTTCTTGTTTTGAAGATATGGACGACAACATTCAACCAGCTTCGACACTTGATATTCAAAATTTTATATACCGAGGCTTAAACTATTATTATCTATACAAAGCCGATACACCGGAACTTGCAAATGATGCCTATGCAAGCCAAGGCGAACTTGATGGCTTTCTGAATAATTATGAAACTCCTGAAGCTTTGTTCGATTATTTGTTGTCACCACAGGATCGTTTCAGCAGTCTTTTCAGTGATTTTAGGGTGATTGAGGACGCTTTAAACGGAATCACCCTGAGTAACGGCATGGAGTTTGGCCTGGTGTATTATCCCAACAACAGCGGCAATGTATTTGGCTATGTGCGTTATGTTTTGCCTAACACAGATGCCGAAGCACGAGGTTTAAAACGCGGTGATCTTTTCACCACTATTAACGGCCAACAAATAACCCAGACAAATTATAACGATTTAATTTCACCAAATAGTTATACCATTGGCCTCGCTACCTATGATGGGACTAATTTCACCCCTACTGGGCAAACAGCCTTACTGAACAAAACCCAGTATAATGAAAATCCCGTTTATAAAGTAAAAACTTTTGATATAAATGGAGAAAAAACAGGGTATCTAATGTACAACGGTTTCATCAAAGATTACGATGTACAGCTTAATGATGCTTTTGCACAATTTAAGGCTGAAGGAGTGACAAATCTTGTTTTGGACCTTCGCTATAACGGTGGTGGATCAGTTGAAACAGCAACAGATTTGGCCAGTATGATAACGGGGCAGTTCAACGGACAGGTTTTTTACAAGGAATTTTGGAACGCCGATCGGCAAGCTGCAAATGCATCAGACGGGCTTTTTGATAGTTCCATCAGCAACGGTTCGGCTATAAACAGCCTCAACCTGAACAACGTTTACGTTTTGACTACACAAAGAACAGCTTCCGCAAGCGAGTTGGTAATAAACGGCCTCAACCCTTATATAAATACGGTACAAGTTGGCGATACAACCACTGGAAAATTCCAAGCCTCTTTTTTACTTTATGATGCTCCAGCGCCAAACTTCAGCAGACAGGAAGCAAACCCATCACATAATTACGCAATGTTGCCGTTGGTGTTCAAAACTTCAAACGTTGCTGGAAACACAGATTATGTTGATGGTTTGTTTCCGCAGATTGCTTTAAGGGAAAATTATTTCAACCTCGGCCAATTAGGTGATGAAAACGAACCCCTTCTTGCCGCTGCCCTTTTTGAGATTGCTGGAAGACCTTTCAACGGGAAAAAGGATTTTAAAGCATTGAAAGAGATTTCAGACAGTAAAGCCAATTCTCCAATTGATGGAAAAATGATTGGAAACTAGTGATTCAGTGACCAAGAAATAAAATAAAAAATCCATTAAGCTTTTAAGTTTAATGGATTTTTTATTTTTTTAATACTCTGAAGCTTATTCGTTAAAATAAATTCCGCCCGGAACAATGCCAGTTTGGAATTCCTGAATTTGCTGGTTGGTTGTTAAGTCGTAAATTATTAAAGATCCTTTGCTCGCAAAATCCTTTGCATCGGCAGCATACAACTTTCCATCTTTAGCTACAAGGGTATAAAAAGATCCATTAATAATACTAGTTCCTGGTAGAGAAACGGAAGCTGAGTTCACTTTATAAACTTTTCCGTCGAGGTTATAGAAAAGATTGGTTCCGTCCATTGTTAGACTAGTTGGATGTTGTGTGGCTCCAAAAGAGTATGTCTGCGAAACCTGACCCGTTGAAAGATCAATCTTTACCAAAGACCCTGCAGTTTCATTACCTGTATAGCTTGGGTTTCCACCACAAAGTACATAAAGTGTACTGCCAGAAACCACCATGGAATTGGGAACATCGCCCACAGTTATTGTGCTTTCAACAGAGATTCCAGAAATCACGGATATCAAATTGTTCTGTCCGTACGCTCCTTGGTGGGCTACATAGATTTTATTGTTATAGGTAACCATTCTCTCTGGCCCAAAAGCCACAGGAATTGTTGATGAAATCATGTTGGTTCTTAAGTCCAATACAGCCAAATAATCATCCGTATTGTCATTCGGATCACCCCAATTGCTCACATATCCTTTATTGCCGCCCACAGACACAAAATAACGCGGATTCTCCAAGCCAGTTGTTATGGAATCTACACTCTGAAAAGTATACCGGTTGGCTATTTCAATTTTTTGTGAATTGCTTACTACTATATATGCATTGTTATCCTGAAAGCCCATTGATTGCACAATGTTGCCCAAAGCAGTTCCATTCACATTTTTAAAAATAGTTTGCGCCACTGTGCTGTAATCCTCAGAGATAAAAGTAATGTTGCCACTTCCATTGTTGAATGGCCCTTCGTTGGTAACCAAAATACCTTTTTCAAAAGCTGCTGGAACATATTCTGGTTGGTTGTCATCATCACTGCTACATGCTACAAATAGTAAAGCCGTAAATGTTATAAAAATTATTTTCTTCATCGTTTTTATTTTAGTTATATATTAAAGTTTAAGAATATTTGAATGTTTCGGGATGGCATCGGTCTGTATGCTACGTTTTCGTAATATACATTAAAAACATTTTTAAGCCTGCCACCAAAAGTTATATTTGGGTTAAATGGTAACGTGTATTGTGCCCCAATATTGAAAACGGTATAGCGATCTACACTTTCACTGTTGTCTGTGGCTGTAAATGCTTCCCCGTTGAATAATCCCTGAACATAAGTTGAAAAATGTTTGAAATTATACTCTATTGTACCAGCAGCTTTATGAAAAGGCACATAAATAAGCTGTTTCTCCTTTTCCAAATCTTCCGCTTTGGTGTATGAATAATTTGCATTAAAATCCAAAGATTGTTGATTGCTGAATTTTATATAATACCCAAGAACAGCCTCAATTCCATAATTTCGGGTTTTGCTGATATTAACTGGTTGCCAAAGACCGCCGTTCCCTGGAATCCATTTTATTAAGTCTTCGGAAGAAATATAATAACCCGCAACATCAATCTTTAACCTTCCAAAAGCAATTTCTTGTCCCAATTCAACTTGATACGAAGTTTCCGGCTGCAAATCAATATTTCCACCTGCATACCAATACAAGTCGTTGAAGGTAGGCACCCGATAATTTTTTGATCCATTCATCCGAAGTGCATAATTTTTTGAAACTCCATATTTCGCATCTGCGGAAAAGAGAAACGGATTGTCAAAATCATTTAAAAATTCCTGCCGAAAATTGATTCCATAATTAAATTTTTCAGAAAGTTTATGATTCATCAACACAACGGCTGCCAATGTTTTCCGGGAATTGTCTCCCACATTATCACCTTCGGCCTCAACATAAGTATATTCAACCTTTCCGTTTAATCGCACCTTTTTTTGAAGTAAAACCTCGGACTGAAACGCCCCGATAAAAGTATTGGCTTTTCCCCCAGTATTAAGTGGTTTTTCACTGTTCGGAAAATAATTGTACTGTTCAAAAAGATGGGCTACACTCGCTTTTGTATTGAATAACCCCACTTTTTGCTGCAACTGCCAAAGATTTCGGGTTGTAATATCTTTGTAAGCGTCTTTCCCTTTAGTATTTAAACTGCCAGAAAAATTGCGGTCGTTATAGGTGTATTCCGAATTCCAAGTAGCAACACCACGTTTCAGTTTTCGGGCTTCGTTCACTTTTGCCGAAAACCGCACAAATTGTCCGTGATTGTTCTTTTGGTTTTTTCCAACATAGTCATAATCATTTTCTGAACTGATAAAATTCACGCCCACATTCAAGTAATGGTCGCCCCAAGTTTGTGTGGTGCTTGCATTTCCGCCTAGGGTCGAAAAACTTCCGTAGCGCAAGCCCACCTCAGTTGTATCAATTTTTTTGAAGGAATACACATCGTTCAAATGGATACTTCCGCCCACGGCACCGCTTCCGTATTGCACGCCTCCTCCTCCACTTCTGATAGTAATTTCACTATAATTTAATGGTGAAATTGTGTTGAAGTCCGTTTGCCCCGTAAACACCGAATTGATGTTTATTCCGTTCCAAATAACGGCAGTTTGCGCGGCATTTGTGCCACGAAAAGATGGCGATGAAACCATTCCAAAGCCGTTTTCCTTAAAATATATTGAAGTATTGTATCGAAGCGTTTCGGTTAACGAAGTAGCAATTCTTTTAACCAATGAATCGCTCAGTTTTTCAAGTTTGAAACCTTTTGAAAACTGGATTAGTTTGGAATCTGTCACCATTACTTCTGGCAAGTGCTGAATGCTGTCCAATTGCGCATACGCAGAAGCCGTGCACAGAAAAATAACAAAAATAATATGTGAGAAATATTGTTTCATAATTCAACCTTTATCCCGAAAGTTTGATGATTTTATGTTACAATCTTGGCAGGTCTCCTGGCTTGTCTTTTGTGCTACCTTCCCATCCGCCTAGAGCGAACAGTGGTCTTGAAGAATGCACGCCCGAAAAAATCTCGGGACGACTTACAGTTGCGGGAACAGCATAGGAATAACGATTGTTGATTTATGATTGCCGATTTTAGATTATCGAGCAAGCGGTTTCAAAATAATTCACCTATTTCCCTTTTAAGAGCATTTCCATATGTTGGAAACAGCTCACCAAAATTCAATGCGAAGATAAAAGTAATTTTTGGAGAATTAAAAGGTTATTACACGAAGTTTCACAAAGAGCCACAAAGTTACACAAAGAGGTTTTGCCTATATTTGATAGTATTCAATTTTTCAATTATGGATGAAAATCAACTTTCAAATATTGTTATTGGCTGCGCAATAGAAGTTCACCGCCAATTAGACACTGGTCTTCTTGAATCTGCATATCAATATTGTCTTTTATACGAATTAAAAAAAGCTGGGCTTAATGTTCAACAAGAAAAACCAATGCCAATTATTTATAAAGAAATAAAATTGGACCACGGTTATAGAATAGATCTTTTATGTGGCCGCCTTCCGAAGCAAGCGTCGTCCACCGCTCGCCCTGCGGGAGCAACGCCGAGACGCCAAGACCGCTGCTGGCGCCGATGAGTCCGATCACGCCCTCGGCGCGCGCCGCGCCACC
>JAPKFY010000119.1 GCA_026646335.1 Aequorivita sp.
CCAGTCTTCGCCAAGGCGCGCGAGAAAGCCCGCCAATCGAGCTGCCAGAGCAACTCCAAGCAGATGGGCGTGGCGATGCTGCAGTACGCGCAGGACTTCGACGAGACGTTCGCCAAGACCGCCAACGGCCGCATCGCCACCCAGATTCACGCCAGCGACGCGACCTTCTGCTACGAAGCGACCTATGCGCCGACGCCTTTTATCTTTTTGGTAATCCTGCATCTTCTCAATATTTTCCTTGGTGAGCATATAGTCTTTTACGCTCCGGTCTTTCCATCTATGATAAATGAGAAGTGGCATCAAAACAAAAAAGCCGACCATTAAAGTAAGGCCGATAATCAAATTTCCAGTGGCCTCATCTTCAGGTTTAATGTAAAAACCGATGCCCAAGGCAATGAGAACCGAAATGAACAAAATTGTCAAAAAATATTTCATATTGATTAATTTTTCTGCTGATGAATACTGTTCACTAATTTATTTCCCGGAAAAATCAATTAATTTTCTTCGGTATGCCGTGAGCAGTTTTGACTTTGATACAAAGCCGTAATATTTGCCATTGTTAATTATCGGAAGGTTCCACGCGCCTGTGTCCTGAAATTTCTTCATCACATCGGTCATTTTATCTTCGTTCAGGTCAATCCATCCCGGCGGGCTGTGCATCAGTTCGCTGGCTATTACTTCTTTGTATAGGTTTTGGTCGAACATCACGGGACGCAAATCGTCCAAAAGAATGATGCCTTCCAAAGCATTTGTCTCTTTGTTCAGCACCGGGAAAAGGTTTCGTTTGGATTTTACGACTGCCTCGTGCACCATTTCGCCCAAGTTCATTTCGGGATATATGGGAATGAAATCGTTTTCAATAACGGTTGTAATATCCATTAAAGTTAATACCGCGTGATCTTTGTTGTGCGTAATCAAATCGCCTTTTCGGCCCAGTTCCATTGTATAAACGGAGTGGGGGATGAAATATTTGGTGAGCGAAAATGAAATGGCTGCGGTAACCATTAAGGGTATAAAAAGCTCGTACCCACCTGTAACTTCAGCAATCAAGAAAATTGCCGTCAAAGGGGCGTGAAGCACACCGGCCATCAACCCCGTCATTCCTACCAAGGTGAAATTACTTTCTGAAACGGGATGATTAAGAAATCCGATGTTATTAAGAATTTTAGCAAAACAGTTGCCCATTATGCTTCCCATAAAAAGCGTTGGCGCAAAAATACCGCCCACACCACCTGCGCCAAAAGTGAGGGCGCTGGCTATAATTTTAAAGACCACCAATCCTGCTAAGAGAAGGATGACCACCCAAATACTTGAGAGGTCTAAATTGAAAAAGTTGTTTTCCAAAGCCGCTTTTGGGTTACCCTGCACTAAATTGTTGATTACGTCAAACCCTTCACCATAAAGCGGCGGAATGAAATAAACCAAAATCCCCAAGCCAATCCCCCCTATCAATAAACGTTTAATGGGGGATCCAATTTTTTCAAAGAAATCTTGGATGTTGGAATACATTTTTGTGTAATAAATGGAAACCATAGACGCCACCAATCCCAATAAAATATAGAAGGGAATGTCGTTGATCACAAATTTATCTGTGATTTTGAAGGGAAGTAAAATGTCTGTTCCCAAAAAGAAATAGGAAGTGGTAATAGCAGAAATTGAAGCCAAAAGCAATGGCACCATCGAAGCCAAGGTAAGGTCCAAGCTGAACACTTCCACCGCAAAAATAATGGCGGCTATTGGGGCTTTGAATATTGCAGACATTGCGCCTGCGCCCGCACAGCCAATCAGCAAAGTTCGGGTGGCTTGGTTCATATGAAAGAGCCGCGAGAGATTGGAACTTATTGCTGCCCCCGTTGCAACCGTTGGGCCTTCAAGCCCCACCGAACCTCCAAAACCAACAGTGATCGGTGCGGTAATAAGACTGCCGAACATTTGAAAAGGCCGCATAAAACCTTTCCGTTTTGAAATTGCGTAAAGCGTAGAAGGAATACCGTGGCTCACTTTATTCCGTATTACATAGCGCATCATCAAAAGAGCCAATGTGAGCCCTATAAGTGGAAAAATGAAATAGAAAGCTGTTTGATATTCTGCAATAAGTTTTCCTTCCAATAAATGCTGGATGAGGTGGGTGAGGTTTTTTAAAATAACGGCGCCCATTCCTGCCAGAAGACCAACCAATATGCTCAAAAACAGCACGAACTGTTTATGGGAGATGTATTTGATTCTCCAAATAAGGAAGCGGGTTAGTAAGTTTCTTTTTTGTGTTGGCATCTTTAAAGCTATCAAAAAATCCTGCATTAGCAGGATTTTTTTCTTAAGATTTTATTTCAACTTTCAAATGAAGTTCTTCCAATTGCTTTGCATCAATAGGCGCAGGCGCATCAATCATCACATCGCGGCCCGAATTGTTTTTCGGGAAGGCAATAAAGTCTCGGATGGTTTCCTGCCCGCCCAAAATAGCTACCAATCTATCCAGTCCAAAGGCGATTCCGCCGTGCGGTGGCGCGCCGTATTGAAAGGCTTCCATCAAAAATCCGAACTGCGCTTTTGCTTCTTCAGGCGTGAAACCTAAATAATCGAACATCAAGGCCTGTGTTTTTTTGTCGTGGATTCTTATGGAACCGCCGCCTATTTCGTTTCCGTTCAACACCAAATCGTAAGCGTTTGCTTTTACTTCGCCTGGGTTGGTGGCTAAAAGTTCCAACTGCCCGGGTTTTGGGGAAGTGAAGGGGTGGTGCATGGCGTGGTAGCGGTTTGTTTCCTCATCCCATTCCAAAAGCGGGAAATCCACTACCCAAAGTGGGGCGAATTCGTCATTCTTACGTAAACCAAGTTCTTCGGCTAAATGCATACGCAATGCGCTTAACTGGGTTCGAGTTTTATGTGTGTCGCCAGCCATTATAAGCATTAAATCGCCGGGTTTTGCTTTACATTTTTCGGCCCACTCCTTCAAAGTTTTCTCTTCAAAAAATTTGTCGATTGAGGATTTTAGGGAGCCATCTTCATTATATTTTACCCAAATTAATCCAGTTGCGCCAATTTGTGGACGTTTTACCCATTCCACTAAGGCATCAATCTGTTTTCGTGAATATTCAGCACAACCCTCAACATTAATAGCGACTACAAGTTCAGCGTTATCAAATACAGGGAATCCAGTAGTTCCCCCTTCGGGGGTTAGGGGGCTTAGGGGGCAAAACTCCATTCCGAAGCGGATGTCCGGTTTGTCGTTTCCGTACTTCGCCATTGCTTCGTCATAAGTCATTCGCGGGAATTTGGAGATTTCTACACCATTGATTTCTTTTAAAAGATGTTTTGTCAAGCCTTCAAAAGCCTTCAAAATATCTTCTTGTTCCACGAAAGCCATTTCGCAGTCAATTTGTGTAAATTCCGGCTGACGGTCTGCACGCAAATCTTCATCGCGGAAACATTTTACAATTTGGAAATATTTGTCCATTCCACCCACCATCAACAATTGCTTAAATGTTTGGGGAGATTGCGGAAGGGCGTAAAACTGACCTTCGTTCATTCGGGAAGGCACTACGAAATCGCGTGCGCCTTCGGGAGTAGATTTTATTAAATAAGGGGTTTCCACTTCAATAAATCCTTCTTTTGAAAGATAATTTCGAACTGCCATAGCAACCTTTGAACGAAATATAAGGTTTTCGCGAACGGGTTTTCTACGGATATCTAAGTATCGGTATTTCATTCGCAGATCCTCGCCGCCGTCGGTTTCGTCTTCTATGGTGAAGGGTGGGGTAAGAGATTCGTTTAGAATGTTCAATTCAGAAACCAAAATTTCCACATCGCCGGTTGGCATGTTTGGGTTTTTGGACTCGCGCTCAATTACGGTTCCCTTTACTTGGATCACGAACTCACGGCCCAGTTTAGTGGCTTTTTCAATTACTTCTTTTGAAGTTCTTACCTCGTCAAAAATAAGCTGGGTGATGCCATAGCGGTCGCGAAGGTCCACCCAGACCATAAAACCTTTGTCTCGGGTTTTTTGTACCCATCCTGCAAGGGTTACTTCTTTATTGATATCTGCGGCGCGGAGTTGGCCGTTGTTGTGCGTTCTGTACATTTTCTTCTGAAAAAAATTGAGACGGCAAATTTAATAAGTATTAAATGAATTGTTGTGGTTTTGAAGGGATTATTACAAACGAAATCAATCCCAGCCCAATCTGCTTCTTCGGCGATTTAGATTCTCGGCATCCGCCACAAGAATTTTCCCGTTTTCATCTAAAAACGCTTTTGGGACTTCAGATTCTTTTAAAGTTCCAAAATACTGTTTTCCCGTGGAAAGTAATAATTGGGAATCATAGTTTTTAAAAACCAAATAGTCTATTTCATTATTGATGTATGCATTTTCGTAATAAGGATATATTTGATTGAGACAATCAAGAGAAATGGAAGGGGTTTTCAAAACGTGAGTTTCTACCAAAAAATAGGGAGATTGTGGGAGAGCAAAAGTTTTAGCAGAGGGATATCTTCCTATCTTTTTGTAAATATCCAGCAGTTCGGCAAAGTGGTTCTTAGATTCATTGATTAGAACCTCGTACATAGAATCTTTGTCTTTGGGATCTTTAAATTGTATTGAATTTACACTCGTTGCAAAAGAAGCTAATGTTTGGTCTTTAACGTAAAGATCATCCAAGGCTTTAATCAAAGAGAGTTTTTCAAAATTATCTTTTAACCATTTTATGCGTTTTTCTGGATAGTTTTCTTTGAACCAAGTTGCAAGTTCATCTATAGTCAAAGCTTGATAATAATTGATTCTTGCCTTAAAATAATCATCAACTGTGTTTTTCAGTAAAAGCTTCGGAATAGTTTGAGTGAGAATAATATCTTTTTCATTTTGGGAATAGCCAAAGGATAAAGTAAATGAAGTGAAAACTATAAAAAGATATTTCATCATATAAAAATAGAAAACCCTTTCTGTTTAGGAAAGGGTTTCTTTAAAGTTTAAAAAACAATTTAACTTAATTGCTGTTGTTCCTTCGCCTTCAACTTTTTAATCTCCTTCATCCTGCGGTTTTTTCTGAATCTAATCTTGGCGCGGTTTACCAAATAGAACATTACCGGCACCACAATCAGCGTTAAGAAGGTGGCAAAGATCAAACCGAAGATTACCGTCCACGCCAACGGCCCCCAGAAAATTACGTTATCACCGCCAATGTAGATGTTTGGGTTGTAATCTGTAAATAATCCGAAAAAGTCTATGTTAAACCCAATGGCCAGCGGGATAAGACCTAAAACAGTTGTAATGGCAGTCAACAAAACAGGACGCAAACGCGACCTTCCACCAGCTACTATGATTTCAAAATATTGTTTTTTGGTTAGCATATCGTCATCGTCCATTTCCAGTTCCTGCATTTTTCTGTCAATGAGAATCTGGGTGTAATCTATCAGTACGATGGCGTTGTTAACCACAATACCTGCCAATGAAATAATACCCATCATCGTCATGATAATCACGAAATCCATTTGGAAAACTACCAAGCCTAGGAATACACCCGCTAAACTCAGGACGATGGCTGTTAATATTATGACGGGCTTGCTTAAGGAGTTGAACTGTGCTACCAAGATTAGCATAATACCGCCCATTGCATAAAACAGTGCCATTAACAAGAAGACCATATTGTCTGCCTGTTCTTCCTGTTCCCCGGTAAAGGCGAGGTTTATATCCTTTGGAAGTTCGTAATTCTGCAGCTCGGTTTTAAGGTCGTTCACTATTTCGGTAGCATTGTAGCCTCCAATTACGTTGGAGTAAACGGTAATGGTTCTTTTGAGGTCTTTTCGTTTAATAGCGCTGAAAGAGGCTGTATTGTTCTTTGTAACCATAGCCGAAATAGGCACTTGTACAATTTTCCCCTCATTGTTTCTGAAGGTAATCGGTTGGTTGAAAAGTGCGCTTTCGTCATAGCGGGATTTGTCTGAAAGACGGACATTAATTTCGTAATCATCGTCGCCATCTTTAAAGGTTGAAGCTTCTTCCCCAAAAATAGCGCGGCGTAAGGTTAGCCCAATTTGTCCTGTGGAAATGCCCAGTTGGCCCGCTTTTTCACGATCCACGGTCACGTCCATTTCGGGTTTGCTTTTGTTAATGTCAATCTTTAATTCCTCAATACCGCTGATGCCCAAACCTTCAATATACGAACGCAGGTTTTCAGCTTGGCGAAGCATTTCTTCATAATTCTCGCCAATGAGTTCTATGTTTATCGGATAGCCTACTGGCGGGCCTGCGGCATCTTTTTCAACAATAATGGAAGCACCTGGAAAACCTTTTACGGACTCACGGACTTCTTCCAAAACGGTGCTGCTTTTCACGCCGCGGCGCAGTTGGAAGTCGCGCATAGAAAGGGTTATTTTTCCTTTTTGCGGCATTTCGTTGCTTTGACCACCATCGGTTTGTGGGTTTCCAGCACCTTCGCCTACTTGCGAGATGCCAGATTCCACCATATAATTGTAGCCGTTGTCGTCATATTTTGAAATGGCGGCAAAAACACGTTTTTCTACTTCTTTGGTAAGCTCGTTGGTTTTTTCAATATCGGTTCCCTGCGGATATTCTATGTAGGTAATAATCTGGTTCGGTTCGTTTTCTGGGAAGAAGAGCACTTTTGGTTGTGCAATTCCCACCAAGACGAAAGAAAAGATCAAAAGGATGATTGTTCCGAAGAAGAACACATAGGCTTTTCTTCCGCGCAAAGCGTATTTCAGAATCCTTTCGTAGAAATTCTCTAGTTTTTTAAGGGATTTGTACTGAAAATAATCAACAGCGCCGGCCAAGAAATATTTGTAGACCCAAAGCATAATTGAGGCGAGTATTGCCAGGTTTCCAAAACCGCGGAAAGCGGCTACATCCATAGCAAAACCTGCAACCAAAAGCAAAATACCCACGCCCAGCAGGATCAAACTCCAGCGGATGAGTTTCTTTTTTGTCATGGATTCTTCTTCAGTTTTCATAAATTCCGAAGTAAGCATGGAGTTTATTATCAACGCTACAAACAGCGAGGATGAAAGTACCACCGAAAGTGTGATGGGGAAATAAATCATAAACTTACCAATCATACCAGGCCAAAGCCCAAGCGGGAAGAATGCGGCGAGAGTGGTTGCCGTAGAGGCAATAATAGGCCACGCAATTTCGCCCATCCCTTGTTTGGCGGCTTTTCGCGGAGACATGCCTTCACTCATTAAAGTATATACGTTTTCAACAACCACGATCCCGTTGTCCACCAACATCCCGAGACCCATTACAAGCCCGAAAAGCACCATAGTGTTTAGGGTAAAGCCCAATGATGAAAGGATAAATAGCGACATTAGCATAGAGAGTGGAATGGCAAAACCAACGAATAGCGCATTTCTAAACCCTAAAAAGAACATCAAAACCAGTACAACCAAAAGCACTCCGAAAATAATATTGTTGACCAAATCATTCACTTGGTTTTCGGTTTTGATGGACTGGTCGTTTGTTAGCGTAATCTGTAAACTTTGCGGCAGGTAGCTTTCCTGCTCTTCAGCAACTATTTTTTTTATTTGCTCTACGGCCTCAATCATGTTTTTTCCGGCCCGTTTTTTCACATCGAGCATCACAACGGGGTCACCGTATTCACGGGCGTAAGTAGTCGCGTCCTTTTCCTTAAATTTTATATCGGCTATGTCTTTTAGGAAAATAATCCCGTCGTCTTTTTTTACGACAACCTTTTCCAGTTCTTTTGGATCTTTGATTTCACCTGTAATACGGATGTTTTTTTGAACTCCGTTGGTAATAATGTTTCCGCCGGAAATGGTGCTATTTTCTCCTTTAACGGCATTGATTATATTGTCAAAACTTACCTGGGAAGCGGTCATTTTATAGATATCGACCGCAATTTCTACTTCCTTGTCCTCGGCCCCGCGAATGGTGGCTTCTTTTATCTGTGGAAGCAATTCAATTTTATCTTGAAGATATTCGGCATAATCCTTCAACTGTTGCACGGGATAATCTCCCGTTAAGTTGATGTTTAGGATTGGCATTTCTTCAGAAAAATTTAAATCAAAAACGTTTGGCTCCACCTTTCCGCCGTTGGTCAATGTGGGCCAAGTGGTTTCTGCCTTTACTTGGTCCACTTTGTCTTTTACCGACTGTTTGGCTACTGGGATTTCAACATTTTCTTCAAACTCTACAATAATAATGGAGTAATCCTGAAGGGTAGTGGAAGTGATTTCCTTCACGCCAGCCACGTCCTTAAACTCTTCCTCTAAAGGCTCGGTGATGAATTTTTCAACATCTTCTGCGGAGTTTCCGGGGTTTACGGAGCTAACGTAAATTTTGGTTTCAATAATTTCAGGAAAAGCCTCGCGCGGCATACTGTAATATGCGAAAGCACCCAAAAACAGGATGATAGCCATCACTACATAGACCGTCATTTTATTGTCAATGGCCCAAGACGATATGCTAAATTCTTTATACGGATTTTTGCTCATGGTGCAATGGTTTTCTTAGTTTTTGATGGTTACTTTTTGGCCGTCGCGAAGGGTTTTTGCACCTTCCTTGATGATGGTATCGCCTTTTTTAAGGCCAGATTTTACCTCTGTGTGGTTTTCATAGGAAAGACCGGTTTCAAGAATAACACGCTTTGCCACGCCTACCGAATCATTCACAGGCTGATACAAATAAGCAATTGTCTCTCCCGCTGCATTTTCTTGCAAAATATTTTCGGGAACTGTGATGGCGTTTTCAGAGCTGTAATCGTTCACTTTTACGGTAGCGATAAGATTGGGCTTTACCAAGCCGTCTTTGTTGGGAATTTCAATCTGTATGTCAAAACTTCTATTGTTTGGGTTGATGTAATTGCTCACTTGGCGTACCGTTCCAGTGAATTCTTCGTTGATGGAAGCAAGTTTTACTTTTACCTGTGTTCCCTTTTTAATGTTTTTAAGATAGGTTTCTGGGATGGAAGCTTTTACATACATATCGCTCAAATTCACTAATCGGATTATCGGGGTTTGGCCTGGAACAACCACTTGTCCGGGGTCTGAAATAATTTCATCCACTACGCCACTAAAAGGAGCTGTGATAACCGTTTTTGCCAATTGCGAGCGAAATTGTTGCGTTACGTTTTTTGAGGCTTCATAGTTTGTCTTAGCTTGTAGGTATTGGATTTCGGAACCTATTTTCTGGTCCCAAAGTCTTTTTTGGCGTTCAAAAGTAGTTTGTGCCAGAGCCATTTGTGCTTCCTGTTGCGCTACTTGGCTGGACATTCCACCATCGTCTATTTTTGCAAGGCGTTGTCCTTTGGAAACGCGCTGGCCAGCTTTCACATAAACATTGGTAAGTACCCCAGAGTATTCTGCGTTAAGCACCACGTTTTGGTCTGTATGCACATTGCCCTGCACTTCAACAAAATGTTTGAAAATGGTGTCGTTTATAACTTCAGCAGTAATCAATGCTGGGCGTTCCTTTTTCTCATGTGTGTCAATGTACTCGTTAAGTTTGTCGATGTCTGCTTTAAGGTCGCGTTGCTGTTTGTTCAGTTCGGCGCGTTTGGTTTTTACTGCTTCCATATTATTGGAGCTAATAATAGCATCTACAGATTTAGTGTCGCCGCCACAGGAAACCAAAGTAGTAAATAGGATTAAAAGAAAGAGTGATTTTTTCATTTGTTGATTTATTTAATCTTTTTAGTTGAAGTGTTTTTAGTATTTTCCTTTTATTTCTTCAGAAGTGATTCGCAGTTGCGGGATATTCAGTACGGTTTCTAAATTAGCCCTTGCATTTATAACATCACTCATAGCTTGAAAGTATTGTTGCTGTGCCGTATATAATTGAATTTGCGCTTGGCGAAGGTCAAAACTTGTTGTTAAACCTTCCATGAACTTTACCTCGTTTTTGTTTTCCACCCGTTCCGCCAATTGCAGGTTTTGTTTCGCATTGTCATATTTTTCGATAGCAAAAAGATAGTTGCTTCGCGCTGTGGTTAAATCCAGTTTTATTTGTTGTTTGGTTTGTTCAAAATCTGTTTTGGCTTGGTCTAGTGCTATTTCAGCTCTTTGTGTGCGGGCACTTCGCATTCCGCTACTGAAGATTGGAACGTTCAGGCTAACTCCCAAAACTGAGGATTGATACCACTTTTGGTCCCCATTTAAAAAAGTAAAATCATCACTATTCGCCGAAGTTCCATAATTTACAAATGCTGAAAGACTGGGGAGAAATTTGCTTTTTTCTAGCCTCATTTCAAAAAAACGTTGCTGAACAAGGTTGTTGGCAATTTTAAAATCTACATTATCTTCCAAGTTGAGCGCGGCATCCAAAAGGGCAAGGCTTATGTTTTCATCAGCGAGTATACTTAATGAATCTGTAAGCGTTACGGGTAATTCCACATCAATTCCCAAGGAAAGATTGAACATTTGTTTTGCAATGGATTGACTTCGGCGCACGTTGCCTAACTGTGTTTCAAGGTCTAAAAGAGTGATCTCCAGTTGTTCAACATTTTCTTCTTCGGTAAGTCCGTTTTCAAAAATCTTTCGCGTTTCGTTGAGGTTTTTTTCAAGATTGGTTTTGTTTTTTTCAAAAATATCCACCAATTCCTGGGCGAGCAATACGCTTCCGTAGGCATTGATTATCCCTTTTCTAACTTCCAGCCGAACTTTTTCGTTGTAGTTTTCGGAATAATTCAAAAATGCTTTTGCCGCTTTTAACCCTACCAAATAACTTCCATCAAAAATAAGTTGGTTCAGCGTGGCTACAGCGTTTGCATTTTGTTTTGTTCCGAAAGTAATCGGTGTAAAAGTGCCGGGCTCACCACCTCCAAATTCAGCAGGTATTAAGGTTACGGGTTGTTTTAAGTTGTTTTGATAATTAATGCTCCCGTCAATCTGCGGAAGCCCAGTGGCCGTGGTTTCCCACTTTTGCTTTATAGCTTTTGCGATGTCCCGCCTTGCATTTATGGAGGCATAATTGCTGTCCAGTGCAAAGGTGATGGCCTCCTGCAGACTGAAACTGTATTCTTTCTGTTGTTGCGAAAAACCTAAAGTAACAGATAGGATAAAGCAGAAAATTAAAATTTTTCTATTCATTGGTTTGATTTGCTTTGATGAATTTTTTTAGTGTGATAAAACCTTCTGGTGTTACAATTCCTCTTAAATGATATTCAAGATATTCCTCAGTAATAAATTTGGTTGAAAATCTTTCTATCGGAAAAAGGTTTTGGTTTTTTGTGCCGTGAATTCCCAAATAATAAAGACGCGCTATAAATTCGATGTCTAAATTGCTTCTGTAAAGCCCTTGTTCAATACCCCTTCGAAGGTTTGTTCGGGTACATTCCATCATTTTTTCAAAATGGCCTTCTTTAAGGTCCTCACTTATTTGTGGATAATATTTTTGTAGTTGATACTGTGGGGAAGAGTTATCGTCCTCGATCTTGCCCATCACGAATTTTTTTATTTCGAAAAGTTCCTCAATCGGGTTTTGATTCAGGGAACATATTTCATCTATGCCTGTAGTAATACTTTGCATAACACAAAAAGTACACTCCTTTACCAAAGCAGTTTTGTTTTTAAAATGCGTGTAAATGGTTTTCTTTGAAATGGCCATCTCATTGGCAATATCATCCATAGTAACGCTCTTAAAGCCAAGCTTTAAAAAAAGAGTTGTTGCTTTTTGAATAATTTTTTCTCTCATAATAGGGCGCAAAGATATATTTTGGAAACTTTTAAAACAAAAATAGTTTCCAAAGTTTTGTTTTTATTAACAGAAACTTAACAGCACAGCTATTTTGTAACATAAATTGTGGGCTTTTGCTTAGCTTGTTTTACTTTAGCCGAAATTTTTTGGACGGATGGAATTTTTAGAGAAATACAATACGGCACTTCATACCCACCTTGAAAAAGCTGTAGCACAAAAAGAACCCCACCAACTTTACGACCCTATAAAATACATTCTCTCATTGGGGGGAAAACGCATTCGGCCTGCGCTCACGTTGATGGTGTGCGATTTTTTTGGATCAGATTACAAGAAAGCAATGAGCGCCGCACTGGCTGTTGAGTTATTTCATAATTTTTCGCTCATCCACGATGATATTATGGACAACGCGCCACTGCGAAGAGGCAAAAAGACAGTCCACGAAAAATGGGATGTTAACACAGCAATTCTATCTGGCGATGCAATGCTGATATTGGCATATCGGTTTTTTGAAAATTATGGGCCAAAAATGTTTCAAGAATTGGCAAAGCTTTTTAGTGAAACCGCTTTGCAGGTTTGTGAAGGACAACAACACGACATGGATTTTGAAACCCGTGATGATGTGACGCTCGTGGAATACATAAAAATGATAGACCACAAAACTGCGGTTCTATTGGGCGCTGCGATGAAAATGGGCGCTATAGTAGCAGAAGCTTCAGAAGCCGATAAAGACAAAATTTATCAATTTGGAAGAAATCTTGGAATAGCCTTTCAGTTACAGGATGATTATCTGGATGTTTTCGGCAATCCGGAAACCTTCGGAAAGCAAGTAGGCGGCGATATCATTTCAAACAAGAAAACCTTTTTGTATTTGATGGCTGTTGGTCAAGGCTCTTCGTTACAAGCGGAAGAATTGGAACACCTTTTCAGCATAAATCCAAAGGATTCAACAGATAAAATTTCAACTGTAAAAGAAATCTTTTTAATCTCCGGTGCGGCTGAGGCAACGCAGATTGAAATTGAAAAATACAGCCATTTGGCCTATTCGTTTTTAGATGGAATAAATATTTCTGAAGAGAAAAAAGAAATGCTCCGCGGGTTTGGGAAAGATTTGATGCAGCGAAACGTTTAGAAATAAACCCGAACAAAAGGGGCAAAGGCATTTGCGTAAATGCTTTTGTCGTTGTCAAAAAGCACGTCATAGCGAATGCCGAGCGTAAAATTATTGCTGTGAAAACCTACGCCAAGAAACAGGGCTGGATACCAGTAGCTTTCTCTAAACTCTTCAACATAGTATTTATAGTTTCGGTTTACGTTAAGTTCTTCAAATTCTGCGGAAAGTTGAATTTCGGGTATCACATTATAAAGGGCAAGCACGCTTCCTCCCAAAATAGTCGCACTATATTGATTTTTTAAGCTGGCATAAGTCCCATTGAGCGCCACCCCCGCTGCAAACTGTTCATTAAATTGATAGATAGCGCTAGGCGCAAGTGTGCCGCTGAAAAAACCATCTCCAAAACTAAGCCCAACTCCACCTCCGAAACGCACATGTTGCCAAAATTCATTTTGCAGAGTTTGAGCTTTGAAGTCGTTTGTTGAAATAAAGAACAACAGTATCAGGAATACTTTGGCAGCATACCTAAATTCAGTCTTTTTCATTATGAATACTTTAAGAGTTTTGAACTATAAATATATAAAATCAAGTCGGGTAGTTTGTGTAATTGTTGTATTTTTGTACCGTTTTATTAAAAAGACCCATTTGTATATTTATCATGGATAAATTCTCCTTCCTTAACGCGATTCACCCATCTCAAATCGCTGAACTTTACGAAAAATATTTACAATACCCAGATAGCGTGGAGCCTAGTTGGCGAGCGTTTTTCCAAGGCTTTGACTTTGGTTCGGAGAACAGTGCGCACGAGTTTTTCGGCACTGCTGAACCAGCAG
>JAPKFY010000012.1 GCA_026646335.1 Aequorivita sp.
ATTCAAATTAGAAATAAACCGGTTGCCGCAACCATCGTGAAAACCCCGTTTTACAAAGGGTAATGTTGAATTATCAAACTATATTAGAAGAAATTCACGAGTCATTAAAAAACATTGAAAATACGGGGGAAGTTGCCGCTTACATTCCCGAATTGGCGAATGTTCCAAAAGATAAATTCGGAATACATTTACAATTAATCACTGGTGAAAGTTACTCGGTTGGCGATGCTTCGGAAAAATTTTCAATCCAGAGTATATCAAAAGTACTTTCGCTGGCCAAGGCTT
The DNA here is from genome assembly GCA_026646335.1 of Aequorivita sp. GTDB lineage: Bacteria > Bacteroidota > Bacteroidia > Flavobacteriales > Flavobacteriaceae > Aequorivita. The sequence goes on from JAPKFY010000012.1 coordinate 286, forward strand.
TTCAGCTGGTGGGAAATGATTTATTGGAACGCGTTGATGTGGAACCTTCGGGCAATCCTTTCAACCATCTTTCACTTTTGGAACTTGAAAACGGAATTCCAAGAAATCCATTGATAAACTCGGGTGCTATTGTGATTGCTGATATTTTGCTTTCACATTTAAAAAATCCGAAAGAAGATTTTTTGAGCTTTGTTCGAGAATTAACGCACGATGATAGCATTGAATATAACGAAAAGATAGCCGACTCTGAAAGATTAACAGGTTTCAACAACTATGCTGCCGCCAATCTTTTGAAAGCCTATGACAATCTAAACAACAGTGTTGAAGATGTTTTGGATTTTTATTTCCACCAATGTTCCATAATGATGGATTGTAGACAACTTACCAACGCTTTTTTCGTTTTTGCTAATGAGGGCAAATGTCTGAAAGATGTACAGCATTTAACCTCCAGTCAAGTGAAGCGGATTAATGCAATTATGCTCACCTGTGGTTTTTACGACGAAGCTGGCGAATTTGCTTTTGAAGTTGGTTTGCCAGGAAAAAGTGGCGTTGGCGGAGGAATCGTAGCGCTATTGCCACTTTGCTTTACAATTGCGGCTTGGGCGCCAGCCTTGAACCCAAAAGGAAATTCATATTTGGGAATGCAAGCTTTGGAACAATTTACTACAAAAACGAAATTGTCTATTTTTTAAAAAAAGGAAGAAAAGGATTTTAATGATTAAGAGGGAAGAAAAGCAACGGATTTTGATTTTGGGCGGTAGCGGATTTATCGGTAATGCATTGTATAAAGAGCTGCTCTCCTATTTTGAGATACATTGTACTTATTGCCAACAGCACGGTGCTTTTTCAGAAAATCAGGTTTTCCACAATTATTGTGTGGAAGAAGATTCCTTGTTTTTGTTGCTGAACAAAATTCAACCTACTATTATAATTTCGGCTTTTAACGGAGATTATAAAAACCAGTTTGAAGCGCATCAACAAATCGTGAATTATGCGTTGTTAAATACAGCTTGTTCAGTACTTTATATTTCCTCTTCAGAAGTGTTTGACGGGCAATTCAGGCATCCTTCGTATGAAAACGATGTAACATTGTCGGAAACGGCTTCGGGAAAATTCAAAATTTCAGTTGAAAAATTATTATTAAAAACCATTCCGCAAAAAACCGCAATTATACGGTTGCCGTTGGTTCTTGGTATCAATTCACCCGAAATTCTGCATTTGCGACAGTGCATTCGCCATCAAGCTACTTTTGAAGTATTTCCAAATCTGGTGATTACAACAACTACCATCAACAAAGTGTGCCAGCAAATTCATTATATTATCAACCAATCGCTTTGCGGGATTTTTCATTTGGCGAGCAATGATATGGTTCACCACGAAGATCTTTTTAAGGAAATCACTTCAAAAATAGGCGCTAAAATGCCTATCTTTAAAAGTGTGTTTAGCAGTAACGAAGAAAGATACAATGCAATTCTTCCAAAAGAAAATATATTGCCGAAACCTCATCAAATAGCTGTTTCACAGGTTATTGAAGATTGCAGTTTAAACGAAGAGATAATATCAATAAAGTAAAGGCGCAAAATTTTGCGCCGCAACGTCAAAAATCTAAAAAAATGAAAGCATTAACAGACAAACAGATCACCGAAAAATTAAAGAAATTTGAAGGTTGGGATTACCAGGAAGGTGCCTTGCACACCATTTTTGAATTCGAGGATTTTAAGGAAGCGTTTTCCGCAATGACCCGAATTGCTTTTGAAGCCGAAAAGCTAAATCATCATCCAGAGTGGAGCAACGTTTACAATTCGCTAGAAATATACCTTTCTACTCACGATGCAGACGGGGTAACCGAAAAGGATTTTGAATTGGCGAAGATTATTGATGATCTTATAGGGTAGAAAGCATCAAATTCCAAACGCCAAATTCCATATAAAATCCAAAAATTAAATGCCAAAATATTGAGATAAACCCTTTTGGATATTGAATTTTATCGATTGAAAATTATTTGGAATTTGGTGGTTAAAATTTGGAATTTTATATATTTGACCCTTCAATTTTATGAATAGAAAATAATCAATAGTAATAGAAAATAATCCTATGGGAAGAGCTTTTGAATTTAGGAAAGCAAGAAAAATGAAGCGTTGGTCTGCAATGTCCAAAGCTTTTACGCGTATTGGCAAAGACATCGTGATGGCGGTTAAAGAAGGCGGTCCCGATCCGGACGCTAACTCTAGACTACGTGCGGTAATTCAAAACGCCAAGGCCGTGAATATGCCCAAAGACAACGTGGAACGTGCCATAAAACGTGCCAGTGATAAAAGTCTAGGCGATTATAAAGAAGTGCTTTTTGAAGGTTACGCGCCCCACGGCATTGCTATCTTGATTGAAACCGCAACTGATAATAACACCCGAACTGTTGCCAATATTCGCAGTTATTTTAACAAATGTGATGGCAGCCTTGGAACTTCCGGCTCTGTTTCGTTCATGTTTGATCATACGTGTAATTTCAGGATAAATCCAGAAGGTTTGGATATTGAAGAACTGGAACTAGAATTAATTGATCACGGCGTTGATGAAATTTTTGAGGATGAGGACGGAATACTAATTTACGGTCCCTTTGAGAGTTTTGGTGCAATTCAACATTATTTGGAGGAAAACAAAATTGAAATCCTTTCATCCGGATTTGAACAGATTCCACAAGTAACCAAAAAATTGACTGAAGAAGAAGCTGCTGACGTTGAGAAACTATTGGAAAAGATTGAAGAAGATGATGACGTTCAGAATGTTTATCACACTATGGAAGAATCTTCGGAAGAGTAAAATTCTTTTTGAATTAACAATAATTGCCATCTGAAATAAATCAGATAGTATTTTTTTTACGAATATTCCGGTTTTTTTCCAACAACACCTTCAAAATATAGACGAAGCTTTTCAATATCTAAATCGATATCTCCCGTGGGATAAAAGGGTTTGTTTATAGTTATAGTCTTTTTGCCATAATCAAAAGGGACGCAGATTATGGGAACATTTGCCGCCAAAGCGATATAATAGAATCCCGTTTTCCAGTCCAAAACTTTTTTTCTAGTGCCTTCAGGCGCCATAGCCAAGCGGAACTCTTCCTTATTCTTGAATATTTCAGCAATTGCCTCTACCTTGTTCTGCCCCGGTGTTCGGTCTAGCTTTTCACCTCCCGTCCAGCGGAAATACCAGCCAAAAGGCCATCGAAATAATTCTTTTTTAGCGATATAATTAATTTGGACCTTTGTCAGTCTACGTGTAAATAGCCCTAGGTAGAAATCGTGCCAACTAGTGTGGGGAACAACGATTATGACAGCTTTTTTAACTGCTGGATCAAAAGATCCCACAATTTTCCAGCCCATCAATTTCTCAAATATATATTTTGTGATACCCATAGAAGAAGTAATCGCGGAGACTACATTTTTAAATATAGTTCTTTCAGTTTTTCACGGGTAATTACAGTTTCCCAATCATTTCCAAGGGCGTTTTCCCAAAGTGGAACCATCCCTAATGCCACAGTGATCATAGTTTCCATTTGCTCTTCGGAAAGGTTTTTGCAAATTCCCTTCGGAATTTCCACTCCATGTTTTTCAACCATTTTTTTGAAAAGCGCTACATCTTCGGCGTAAAATTCCTCTAAAAATTGAAAAACAATACAGTTCCCCACACCGTGCTTTGTACCTAAAACATAACCAAGTCCGTAGCTCATAGCGTGCGCTACGCCAACTTGTGAATATGCAATGCTCATTCCACCGTGCCAAGAAGCCATCATCAATTTGGCGCGCGATTCATCTTCGGAAAGAGAATCTCCTAAGAATATTTCAATACACAAATCGTACGCTTTTTCACCATAACTCTGGCTAAAGGCATTCAAAAAAGTTCCGTTCAAAGATTCCACACAATGAATAAAACAATCCATTCCTGTAAAGAACCATTGGTTTTTGGAAACCCCTTTGGTAAGTTCTGGGTCAAGAATAACCTGATCAAAAGGTGTAAAGTCACTATTGATACCTAATTTACGGACAGGGCCTGTCAAAACAGTCGTTCGTGAAACTTCGGCTCCAGTACCCGAAATAGTGGGAATACCTACGTGGTAAACAGCTTTGTGTTTTACAAGATCCCAACCTTGATAATCGGCTGCGCTTCCTTGGTTAATCAACATTATGGAAACGGCTTTTGCCAAATCCATCACGGTACCGCCGCCAATGCCTATAATTCCTGAAGGGGTATAAGTAAATTCTGTTTTAATATCTTTCACCAAATCGTCAACTTGCGATGTTTTTGGTTCTTCTTCAGTTGAAACGAATATCAATTTATCATTGAATCTAAGGTTTATTCTATCCAAAAATTCAGTATTTCCTTCAAAAATATCATCTACCAAAAATATGAAAGGAGCTTTTTCCTTTTTATGTGAGGCGAGAATTGAGGAAAGTTGATCAAAACATCCTTCCCCAAAAACCACTTTAGGAACCATAGGGAAGTTTCTGAATTTATTATTGACGTTATCCGGTTTGTTCTGTTTCAATATTTTATTGGCTCTTGCGAGATCTTCCGGAGTATCTATTTCTACACCGCTTGTGTTTGAAATGGCCATTTTTATATTTTTTCCGTATTCCAGATAACGGATACACTCTATTTTTTCAACAGCTTCCAAGGAACGCATTGGCAAACGGTAAAAATCCATTATGGCCTGCTTTCTGAACGCGTAAATGCCTTTGTGCTTATAATACTGCATCGCCACATTTTTATCGCGTGGATAAGGAATGGGCGAGCGTGAAAAATAGAGTGCAAAATTATCTTTATCAACAATTACCTTCACGCAATTAGGGTCGCTTATTTCTTTCCAGTCGTGGATTTCGGTCATCAGGGAGGCTAGGTCTATTTTGTCTGCATCGGGTTCGTTGAAAACCGCCAAGACCTTTTCCAAACCTTCACGGTTTGTGAAAGGTTCGTCGCCCTGCACGTTCACAACAATATCCACATCCATGTTTTCAACAGCTTCGGCGATGCGGTCACTGCCGCAATCATGCTCTTTTTGGCTCATTATGGCTTTTCCGCCATTCATTTCAATTTCTTGAAAAATCACATCGCTATCCGTTACAACATACACTTCATCAAAGAGGTTTGTAGCTTTTGTGGCTTCATAAGTTCTGACTATCACGGGTTTTCCACCCAAATCCTGCATTAATTTTCCAGGAAATCGAGACGCGCCATAACGCGCGGGAATCATTGCTATTATTTTCAAGACAAAGTTTTTAAAATGATTTCAAAAATAAGAAGATTAAGTTCTTGGCGCTCTTTTTTTTCGAAGCTTTTTATAAAACCTATAAATTACGAAGAAAAGAAACAGAACTAAAACAAAAGCAATGATAGGAACAAAGATGGATGCCATTGCCATAACTATTGAGGTGCCAGTTTCCACTGTGGTCAAAACTGGATTTGCGAGTCCTCCGGTTGTGGTGCTGGAGGTAAGCCTAGCTGCTGAAGTATTCCCTTTGATCGCTGTTGCGGTTCCACCGCCAGCTATTATAGCCAGGGTCCAAGTTACTATAGGACTCAAGTCCGTTACAGTTGCAACCATTACAGCTGTTCCGGCTAAGGTTGCTAAAGGTAAGGCAATGGTATCGAGCACATTATCCAGCCATGGAATATAGTAGCCGAAAATTTCAATTAAAGTGGCAACCCCCATAGTGATAACCGCAGTTAGGCTCCCAACCCACTGCCAACTATCGTTTAAGGGAATTACATCATAATAGCCTGCCAAACTTAAGATAAGTAAGGGTAAGAACACACGAAAGCCTACGGCTGCCGCGAGGCCGATACCCAGAAAAATGCTTGTGATTATATTGAAGGTTTCCATTTTTAATTAACGAATAGAATTGTTAAGAAATTAATGAATTACAGCGAACCGGCTACTGAACACTGACTACTGAAGAACTAATCTACAAAAAATTCATCCTTAAAACCTATTAAATACAATTTTTCCTGGGCACGGGTAACAGCCGTGTAAAGCCAGCGCAAGTATTCCTTGTCAATTCCGTTAGGAAGATAGGGCTGTTCCACAAAAACCGTATTCCACTGCCCTCCCTGGCTTTTGTGGCAGGTTATTGCATAGCTGAATTTAACTTGCAACGCGTTAAAATATTTATTGTTCTTTACTGCCAGAAACTTCTTGTATTTGGATTTTTCGGAAGCGTAATCTTTCATCACTTCTTGATAAAGTTTGTTTGATTCATCATAAGTGAGTGAAGGGCTTTCAGAAGTTAAAGTGTCCAAAAGAAGAACAGTTTCGAAAGGTTTCATATTTGGATAATCCACCATCCTGATTTTCACTTCGGCAAAGCGGAAACCGTATAATTCCTTAAAAGCGAAAATTTCCAAAACCTCTATAATATCGCCATTGGCAATAAAACCTGCCTCGCTAGTGTTATCAACCCAAAAATAATTGTTCTTCACTACCATTAAATAATCCCCCGAGGAAAGTTGAGATTCTTGAAACAATATGCGCTCCCGAATACTTTGGTTGTAGAGATTCGCTCTTTTGTTTGAACGCACAATAATAACGGTGTCTTCATTTCCCAAGGAGGAATAACTATCGTTGATGGCGTCCATAATTTCCTGTCCGTCTACAGGGCGAATAATATCGGGAAAATTGGCTCCAGAAAATTTAAATGCTTCATATAGTTCATCGTCCAGACGTTCCCTAATTCTGGTAGCATTCTCCAAGATACCGCTGTCCTTTTGTTGGCGGACTACTTCATCTAATTCAAGGAGGATAACTTCACGACTGTATTGGTTTTCCAAAACTCTGGCGTCCAGCGCTGGGCTGATGGAGAGATGTACTGGTGGCAACTGTGCCGAATCTCCTATCAACAGTAGTTTGCAGTTATTGCCACTGTAAACATACTGCATCAAATCATCTAGCAATGAACCGTTGCCAAAAAGTTTGGATTCTTGGTTAATGTCTGGAATCATCGAGGCTTCATCGACAATAAAAATGGTGTCGCGATGCTTGTTTTCCTGTAAAGTGAAGGAAACAGCTCCTTTTTCAACCTTCGGGAAATATATTTTTTTGTGAATTGTAAATGCTTGTTTGTTTGAATAGTTGCTGATCACTTTTGCAGCCCTTCCCGTAGGCGCCAGCAGGACTGAACGTTTTTTTACTTTCCCCAAATTTTTTACCAAAGAACCAACGATTGTGGTTTTTCCGGTTCCTGCATATCCTTTCAGCAAAAAAGTTTCATTTTTGTTTGTGCTCAACACAAATTTGGCCAACAATTGAAGCGCTATATCCTGCTTCGGAGTTGTGTTGTGCGGGAAATCATTCTTCAAAAAACTATAAAATTCTGGTACATCCATTATTCACTACTATCAATCAATTATCAATGAGGGTTTAAAGATAGGTATGATTTTTTCGCAATATACTTTTGCGAACAAAAAAAAATTGTAGATTTGCGATAGACCTTTTAGTAAATCAACACTTAAATAAAATCAATAATGAAATTAGTAATTCAGATTGTTCTTTGGATTGTCATCATCTTTTTGGGCTGGAAATTATGGAACTCGGTTATGGGCCCGGTGGAATTCAACAAAATTAAAGAAGCGCGCTACGTTAAAGTAATTCAGAATTTAAAAGACATTCAAGCTGCAGAACTTGCACACAAAGAGATAACAGGGAGTTTTACTGGCGATTGGGATAGTTTGGTAAATTTCATTGAAACCGCAAAATTTGCCAATACCCAAAGACGTGATACAAGTTATGCAGATGTTGCCAAAAACAAAGCTTTTGGGATCAGTGATGGTTATTTTATTGAAGAATCATTAATTGATACTTTAGGTTTCACACCTGTTAAAGATTCCCTTTACGGAAATACAGACCGATACAAAACAATGATGAATGTGCCGGTGGAAGGCGTTAACGCCAAGTTTGATCTTAAATCTGGGAAAATTGTGAAAAATGATGCCACCTACTCCGTTTTTGAAGCAAAAGTTTCAAAAAAGGTAATTTTAGCTGATCTTGATAAAGACCTTGTAACTCAAGAAATGCAAGTGCAATCTGTAGATGGTGTTAATGGACCAGATATTAAAGTAGGTTCATTAGAAGAAGTGAATACTTCTGGAAACTGGCCAAAACTTTACGATTCTGCAAAAGACAAATAACATACAAAATACATTAAACAACAGACTGTCCGTTCAAGTTTCTTTGAACGGGCTTTCTTTTTTGGTAACAAACCCAGAAAGCGAAGAGCCTGTTTTTTTTATTGAAAAAGTGCTAGACCACAGCACTACTCCAGAGGAATTATTAATGGACATTGAGGCCATTATGTTCAAAAACAATATTCTGGATGAAGCCTTTTCCGAAGTATCTGTTGTTTATTCCACGCCTGTCTATAGCTTGGTACCTACCTCACTTTTTGATGAAACAAAAGCCAGCGAATATTTAAAGTTCAATTCAAAGATCCTGGCCAATGACTATATGGCACACGATGTGATTGAAAATCAGGGTCTCGTGGTGGTATATGTTCCTTTTATGAACATCAACAATTTTTTCTTTGACAAATATGGCTCTTTCAGCTATTACCACTCCACAACCATTATGCTGAAAGCAATTCTGGAGAAGGAAAAATACGCACTTCCGAAAATGTATTTACATTTTCAGAAAAACAGTTTTGATTGCATTGTTCTGAAGAACGGAGAGCTTCAGCTTTGTAACAGCTATACCTATAAAACACCTGAAGATTTTATCTATTACACACTTTTCTGCATGGAACAGTTAAACCTGAACCCAGAAAACCTTCCGGTAATACTTTGTGGCGAAATTGAAAAGGATGACGAAAACTATAAAATGGCATACACTTATATTCGCAACCTTGATTTTTTAGATTCAAATTTATCGATTAACAAAAGTCTGAACGATGACCGGCCACACAATCATTTCATTTTAAAAAACGCTCTTTAATGCGGATAATTTCAGGTATATATAAAGGAAGAAGGTTAACGGCTCCAAAAAACCTACCCGTGAGACCCACGACTGATTTTGCAAAAGAAGCAATTTTCAACATTATACGAGTTCGGTATTTTTTTGACGAAATCACTGTCCTGGATCTTTTCAGTGGCACTGGAAACATTAGCTTTGAATTTGCTTCTCGTGGCGTGCAAAACATAACAGCGGTAGACGGGCATATTGGTTGTGTACAGTACATCAACAAAGTTTCAGAAGAATTCTCCTTTCCTATCACTACCGTAAAGTCTGATGTAAAAAAATATTTGGAAAACGCTTCAGGTAAATACGATGTTATTTTTGCCGATCCGCCATATGACTTCACTTCGGAAGCCTTAAAGGATTTAATAGAAAAAATATTCGAGAATTCTTTGTTGAACCCCGAAGGATTGCTTATTATTGAACACGCAAAACAAAATGATCTTTCCTCATTTCCGCATTTTGTAGAAGCCCGAAAATACGGAAGTTCCATATTCAGCTTTTTTAATTAAATTAAATTATCGTGTCGTTTACAAATAAAACTATTGATTTAGGTTTCGTGCACATGGAACTTTCTGAACATTGTGTGGTTGCCGCGGTGGAAGAGGGTATTTTGATTGAACTAGAACATATTGCAGCACTTCACGAGGTTTTTGCGGAATATTATTCCGAAAGAAAATTTGGATATATTGACAATCGCATAAACCAATACGCCATAAATCTAAATCCTGAACTCTACAATTCGCGATACCCAAAAATGGTTGGAATTGCCATAGTCTGTTACACAGAAAACTGTATTAAAAATGCAAACTTCGAAAAAACTTTCTACAACTGGCCCTTTGGGGTTTTTAGAAGTTTGGAGGAAGCACAACAATGGATAGCTAAGTTAATAGCCGAAGAAGAAAAAAAAGCAGGCCTATAAGCCGGGTTCTGTTACCGAAGCTAGTTCGGTACCTTATCATTTATCTAGGCGTACGGTTGCCCGCACGCTCAATCTGCCTACCCTCCTGCATCGGGCGGGTACCCTCGAGCACAGGTTTACGTGGCATTTCACCGCATAGAGTTTACCTGATTTCACTACAGCATTACCTGTACATTCTTTCTGTTGCACTTGTCCTATCCCGAAACGAGTTCGGGACGACGGCCGTTAGCCGCTATGCTTCCCTATGGTGTCCGGACTTTCCTTCCCGAAGCAAGTTCGGGACGATAAGGCGGCCTGCTGTGCAAAAGTACTCTAATGTTAATAAATATGGTAAAATACGAGCGTCTATTTTTTTAAAACCCATTGCACATCTTTATATTTGCTCTCAACTCATTATTGATTGATTCAGCAACTAATTACTGACCATTGAATACTGACAACTGAAAAAATGGAACACTTCATTGTATCAGCCCGAAAATACCGCCCTGCCGTTTTTAAAGACGTTGTTGGGCAACAGGCCATTACCAATACTTTGGAAAACGCCATAGAAAATAACCACCTTGCCCAAGCTTTGCTTTTCACGGGTCCGCGTGGCGTTGGAAAAACAACCTGCGCGCGTATTCTTGCCAAGAAAATAAACCAAGACGGCACCCAAAAGGAAGATGAGGATTTCGCTTTCAATATTTTTGAATTGGATGCAGCCTCAAACAACTCAGTAGATGATATTCGTAATTTAATAGATCAAGTTCGAATCCCACCACAAGTTGGACAGTACAAGGTTTATATTATTGATGAGGTACATATGCTTTCCTCGGCTGCTTTCAATGCGTTTTTGAAGACTTTGGAAGAGCCGCCCAAACACGCCATTTTTATTTTGGCAACTACGGAAAAGCACAAAATAATCCCAACCATACTTTCACGATGCCAAATTTTTGATTTCAGAAGAATTGGCGTTCGTGATATTAAAGAACATTTAGCAGACGTCGCCAAGGCCGAAGGAATAGAAGCCGAAGACGACGCCCTGCATATCATCGCACAAAAAGCAGATGGTGCCTTGCGTGACGCGCTTTCAATTTTTGACAGAGTTGTAAGTTTTGCCGGGAAAAACCTTACGCGAGAAGCCGTTACCGAAAACTTGAACGTGCTGGATTACACTTGGTATTTCCAGATTACCGATTTGCTTTTGGAAAACAACATTCCGCAAGTTTTGGTTACTTATAACGATATCCTTTCCAAAGGTTTTGACGGGCACCATTTTATAATGGGTCTCGCCTCCCATTTCCGTGATTTGCTGGTCTGCAAAAACCAGGAAACCATAGCTTTACTTGAAGTTGGCGAACAAGTTAAAACCATGTATTTTGAACAATCGCAAAAAACAAGCCCACAATTTTTAATTGAAGGTATAGACCTTGCGAACACTTGCGACCTGAAATATAAAAACAGCCAAAACCAACGGCTACTTGTTGAACTTTGCTTAATGCAGCTTGCTTCCCTGACTTTTCAGGGCGAAAAAAAAAACTCCAGTAACGGCGAACGTTTCGTAATACCTCCCTCCAATTTTAAGAGTGAAAAAATTACTTCAGAAAGAATAACTTCTGCTGGAAGTATTCCTCCGAAACCGATCGAAATCAAAACTGAAATCGAAGTTGAAGTTGAAAAAAGAAACCTTGCTGAACCTACCGAAGAGATTTTAAAAGGAAGCAATTCTTCTGAAAATAAAATTTCAGAAATATCAACTATACAAAATAACGACAACGGAATTCCTGCTGAAAATAAGACCGAAAAAGTAATTGAGCGCCCGCAAATTTTAGCGGAGCGCAACGCCAAAAAAGTTTCCGCTCTTTCCCTTAAAAGCATTCAAAAAAAGCAGGAAATAAAGCAGGAGATGGTTGCGAACCAACCGGATGCTGAAAACCTTCCTGTCAACGACTTTTCTGATGAAGAAATGCAAGCAGCATGGAAAGAATATACCGCTAATGTTGAAATTGAAGGAAAATTCAATCTGCTTTCACATTTAACCATGGGCGTTCCAAGATTGGACGGCTCCATCATTCACCTTGAATTTCCAAACCAAACCATTAAGACCGAAGTAGAACGCGCCAAATATGAATTGCTCGGTTTCCTGCGTGAAAAACTTCAGAATTACGATATAGATCTGGACATAACCGTAAATGAAACTGCGGAAAAAAAATACGCCTACACTACCCGTGAAAAATTTGAAAAAATGAAGGAAATGAATCCGTTGATAGAAAAACTGCGGAAGGAATTTGATTTGGATATATAAGCCCCCTAACCCCCAAAGGGGAATTACCTAATTAAAAAATCAACAATCGTAAATCGTTAATCATTATGCTAGGCTTAAAACTTCCCACAGACCCGCGCTGGGTGAATATTGTTGAAAAAAACATAGAAGACATTCTTACCGATCACGCGTGGTGCGAGCAGAAAGCGTCTTCAACAGCAATTTCTTTAATTGTTAGTTTTCCGGAATACACAGATCTTATACAGGAAATGATCGCTTTGGTGAAAGAAGAAATCAGTCATTTCAAAATGGTTCACGATAAAATCCTTGAAAACGGTTGGGTATTAGGCCGCGACCGAAAAGATGAGTATGTATTGCAAATTGTGCAATTTTTCCCAAAAGGTGGAAGCCGAACCACACAACTGGTTCACAGATTGCTTTACGCTGCCTTAATTGAAGCCCGAAGCTGCGAGCGCTTTCGCCTATTAAGTGAAGAACTTGAAGATAAAGAACTGGCAGAATTCTACCGAAAATTGATGGTCAGCGAAGCAAACCACTACACTATGTTTCTCGGTTTTGCCCGTCAATACGGCGACAGAAAGGAAGTTGACCAAAAATGGAACGACCTTCTTTCCTTTGAAGCTGAAGTGATGAAAGATCTGGGGAAACACCAATCTATTCACGGGTAAAATTTTTAAAACCTTCGAAATTAAGATTAGAAGTAGAAAAAAGCATAGATTAAAACACCTTCCAAAATATCGCTCTTGTATCATAAAATTATAAAATATGAAAGCAATTCTCACTGTCTGCCTCCTCGTACTTTCCAACTCCTTTATGACTCTTGCCTGGTACGGCCACCTCAAGTTTGCGGAGTGGAAATGGTTCAACAAACTCGGTCTTATTTCCATTATACTTATTAGCTGGGGCATCGCGCTCTTTGAGTATATGTTTCAGGTTCCGGCAAACCGCATTGGCTACAGTGGCAATGGTGGCCCGTTTTCACTTCTGCAATTAAAAGTGATACAGGAAGTAATCACCCTCGTTGTTTTTGTAGGGTTTACGCTTTTGGTTTTTAAGACCGAAACATTTCGGGTCAATCACGTTATTTCTTTTGTGCTACTGATTTTGGCAGTGTATTTTATGTTTAAAAAGTAAGATATGCAAACAGACAAAAAAAACCACTGGGAAACAGTTTACGAAACCAAATCCCCAGAACAAGTAAGCTGGACACAAGAAGTGCCAAAAACTTCATTGGATTTTATCAATTCGTTTAAACTGGAAAAAACTGCCAAAATCATAGACATCGGTGGCGGCGACAGTAAGCTTGTGGATTATTTATTAGAAGAAGGTTATGAAAATATTACGGTGCTTGACATTTCAGCGAAAGCCCTTGAAAAAGCACAAAAAAGACTCGGCGCTAAAGCGAAAAAAGCAACTTGGATTATAAGTGACATCACAGCATTTAAACCAGAAACAGTTTATGACATTTGGCACGACAGAGCGACCTTTCATTTCTTGACAACTCCCGAAAAAATTCAAAAATATATCGAAACAGCTACTAAGGCTGTAAATGGTTTTTTAATAATAGGAACCTTTTCAGAAAACGGCCCTTTAAAATGCAGTGGACTTGATATAACACAATACAGCCAAGATAATCTAGCAACAGAATTCAGTGAAGCATTCGAAAAAATTAGTTGCCTAAACGAAGACCACAAAACACCTTTTGATACGTTTCAGAACTTTTTGTTTTGCAGTTTTAGGAAGAAATAAGCAATCACAAATCATAATTCCATGAGCAGCTTTTCCATCATTGTAATAAGTGTTATTACACTTCACTTGGCAGCAGGTTTTGGGTGGCTTATTTATAAACTGTCTCCTAGAAAAGAAGATAAGAATGATGAGGATAAACCACAGATGGAATAACCAATTCATTCTACAAAAAGTTCAATTATAGTGCTTATTGCTTCTAGAGTGAAACCCCAGTTTCCATAAATCCATACTGGGCAATACTTATAAGAATCTTGTAAAATAAGGGTTTCGTTCTTTATCATAGTTATAAATCGTATTTTTGCCAGTTGAAAATATTTGATATGTCCCAGCAAATAGACGATGATAATCTTGAGCCACAAAATTCTATTTTAAAGCCTACTAATTCGTCATTGACTTCTAAAAATAACTCAAAAAAACCAGAGCCTGAAACCGTTTATGAAGCCGAAGCTGTGGCAAAAAAATCTTTTTCTCAACGGTGGGAAACCAGTAGATTTTGGCTTGTTCGCGGATCATACATTGTCTTGCGTTCGGTTTGGATGGTTGTGATGTTCATCGGAGGCTTTATTGTTTGGTTGATTTCCCTGCTATTTATATGATTCGTCGTCTTCCTTTGAAAGCGTTACATCTATATGTACTTCTGTCTTTGGTTGTATTTTTATTCGTGCAAAGCTTGAAATACTTTTCTGGGGTACGTTCAAATTGGGTTTTTCATCATCTCAATGATTTTTTAACAATTCCACTAGTGGCTACATTGTGTTTGCACGGCGTATGGCTTATTAAAAAAAACAACACCATTCGCTTAAACATTTTTACAATCCTTAGTCTGGTAGTTCTATTTTCAGTCGCTTTTGAATACTATCTCCCACAGCAATCGCATCGCTACACTGGAGATATTTGGGATGTAGCATGTTATTTTTTGGGAGGCGTGGTTTTCTATTTATTACAAAAACTAGAGTATGACCTTTTGTCTTCTCGTTAATAAGTACGTTATTAACTCCCTTGTTTTATAGATTTAAAAGAAACTGGTTTGATTTATATTTGAAGTATATAAGAAGAATACTATGTTGTATTTATTCGAATGTTGTAAACCATAAAGACAAAAGCCTAAACCGAAATGATAAAATTTAGAATAATCTATATAGCATTACTAGTAATTTTCTTTATTCAGTCTTGTGAAGAGTCTGAGAATGAATTAAATAATGAAATAACTGTTTCAATATCTGACTTCACAATAAATATTGATGAAAATCCTAGTGCTGGTTTATCATTGGGAACAGTTGTAAGTACAACAAATCAAGGAAGTATTAGTTTTTCGATTACCCAGCAAACACCTAATCAGGCAATTGAAATTAATGCCGCCACAGGCGAAATTACTGTCTTAACGGAAAGTTTATTTGATTACGAAACTAACCCCACTATAACAGCAATTGTAAAAGCAGACAATTCTGGAATTTCAGATACGGCAAACATAACCATCAATATAAATGATGTCAATGAGGTTGTGGATGATTATAAGTTATTAGCTGTTTCTGACCTTGGAGAAATATTTGAAATAGGAAATAACACGGGAAATATAGAGAACGTTGGACAAATTAACAAAGAGAACAGCAATTCTATCTTGTCAACTAATAATCTAATATCTTCTGAAGATAAAATTTATTCCATTGAATATGTCTACAGCCCTTCACCAACAAATAATCTATTGATATTTGACAGACAAAATGGTACAAGCCAAATAATACCTTTAACATTACCTTCAACCATAAATGGTGAGGAAAGAGGCATTATCGCTTTCGCTTGGAACAACAATAATCTCATTGGAGTTATAGCAGAAAACGTATTATTAAATAATTCTACAAAACATATTATCAATATTGATCTTCAAGATAACTCAATTACCGATTTAGGAATTACCTTCAATGAGGATAAAATTACCTCAATGATAAAAATCAACTCCAAAGTATATCTAACTACTTCGGGAGAAGGTTTTTTAGAGGTGGATTTATCCAATAATACAGTCAACAATGTGAGTTCAATTAATGGATGTAGAATGGCTCTAATAAATAATTCAGAACTGGCAATTATGCAACTTGCAGCTGGCGGAGTTAAACCAGGAATAATTAACTTGACAAACCAAACTGTTTCTGATAACTCAAACGGAGAAGTTTACGGACTCGGTACTTTATTAGGTAACTCAATTTATGAAAACCAAGTTTATTTAAATTTAGTAAGCTCATACGATTTGAATTTACACTTAGGTATTTTAAAAACTAACTTTGAAACAAACGAAAATACCATTGTAGAGATTAATTCGACTAGTGTGAATAGAAATTTGATAATTTTAGATACTGTGAATTAAAAATTACGGTTTACAACGATGGCTATGGTAAATAGGGCGTCAGGTTCTATTTCCATTAGCCTAAATAAAATCTCCAATGAAACAATTACTACTCTATATTTCCCTTGCCTTAACCACGTTTTCAGTTCACAGCCAAACCACAAAGAAGGTACTGTTTATCGGCAATAGTTATACCGCCGCCAATAACCTACCCCTACTGGTGAACAATATGGCCAACAGCACTGGAGATGTTTTAATATACGACTCCAACACCCCCGGAGGCTACCGCTTTATGGATCACGCTTCCAACCCAACAACGCTCGCCAAAATAAATTCAGATAGCTGGGACTATGTTGCGCTTCAGGCCCAAAGCCAAGAAACATCCTTGAGCCAAGCGCAGATGGAAGCAGAAGTTTTTCCCTTCGCCGAGGCATTGAGCAATGCCATCAGAGCAAATAATGAGTGCTCGCAACCGCTATTCTATATGACCTGGGGGCGCAAAAACGGCGATGCAGCTAACTGCGCCGCCAGACCTTGGGTTTGTACCTATGAAGAAATGGATGACGTAATTAAAGCGACCTATATTTTTATGGCCGACAGCAATGAAGCGGAACTTGCACCCGCAGGAGCTGTTTGGCGGTATCTTCGGGAAAATAATCCAAACATAGAATTGTATTCCGGTGATGGCTCGCATCCTTCCTTGGCGGGGTCTTATGCTGTGGCCTGTGCTTTTTATACAATGATTTATAAAAAGGATCCAACTACTATTTCTTGGAATTCAACTCTAACTGAAAACCAAGCCAACCTTATAAAAATGGCTGCCAAAACAATCGTTTTTGACGAAATTGCCAGTTGGGATTTTACCCAAAACCCAATTGCAAATTACTCCGAAGTCATCAATGGTGGCGAAGTAGCATTCACAAACACAAGCAGCAGCTTTGATACCATATTCTGGGATTTCGGCGATGCGAACACCTCCACCGAAACCGATCCCATTCACACTTATGCCGAAAGCGGTTTATATACTGTTTCCCAAACAATCACCAAATGTGGAAAATCAGACGCCAAAACAAAAACTTTAGATATTACCGTTTTAAACACAGAAACCTTTAATCTAAAGACATTAAGCGTATATCCAAACCCCACTTCCGGCAACCTAAACCTAAAATTTGATAAAAATTATAAAGAAATAAGCAGTGTCGTTTCAGACCTTTCAGGAAAAACCCTGCTAATAACTTCAGCAAATAATATATCCGAAATAACGCTGAACATCACAACCTTAAGCAAGGGCATCTATATCCTCAATATAATTGCCGACGAGCGTTTTTATATTGAAAAAATAGTTAAAAAATAATAATTGAAGTTAGTCAAATCCTAATGCCTAAGGAATTAACTCCCTTCCATAAAATCCTTAAAAGAAAGGTTTTTGGGTTATATTTGAAAGTAAACGATACTATAAATAATGGCTTTTAATATTGTACTATTTGAACCAGAAATACCTATGAACACAGGTAATATTGGTCGTCTAAGTTTAGCATCTGGCTCAAAATTACACCTCGTAAAACCTTTCGGATTCGAGTTAAACGATAAAAGAGTGAAAAGAGCCGGCCTAGATTACTGGCAGCATATCACTCTCTTCATTTATGAGAGCATAGATGACTTTTACGCAAAAAATAAAGGGAAACATTTTGCCTACTTCTCAAGCCATGGAACCCAGGACTACTGCGCTGTTGACTACAAAGACGACATGTTCCTGATCTTTGGAAAAGAATCAGTCGGGTTACCAGAAAATATAGTCACAGAAAATGCAGATTCTGTATATAACATCCCTATTTACAGTCCTCACATCCGAAGCTTAAACCTGGCCAATGCAGTTAGTATAGTAGTCTATGAAGGCATCCGAAATATAAAAACCCACGCCTCCAAAACTTAACTACATTATAACGTAGCTTAGCAAAAACAAAAGCCGAAATAATGAAAAATGAAAAAAAACTAGCAATCGGGATAATAATTGGGGTTGTAATAGGGACTTTAGTCGGTGTTTTAACTAAAAATCTAGCGCTTTGGCTTAGTGTAGGAATAGCCATTGGCACTGGCGTTGGAGCTTCCTTAACACAACGGGGAAACAAAAAAGACAAGGAAGATTCAGGTCATAAAGAATAGCGAATCACGCAATCCCAATCTGTACAAATCAATTATTCATTAGAGATTAAACATTATCTAATCTCCAGCTCCGCAGCGATCTTCTCATTGTAAAGACTCTTCACAATCCCATCACTAAGTCCGATTTTAGGAACAAAAACATTTTTTGCCCTGCTCCATTTCATTGCAGAAAGATAGATACGCGTAGCCGGGACCACAACATCCGCACGGTCTGGGTTCATATCCAGCTCCGTAATGCGCTCCTCGAAGCTGAGCGATTTAATCAGTTCGTAATAAGAAGAAAGATAAAAATAGCTGAGTGGTTTCCCTATTTTCTTACCACTCTTTTTAAAGATGGTATTGATATTTCCACCGCTACCAATCATTGAAACTCTTTTAAAGCCTCTGGTTTCCTGTTTTATCCAAGCCTCCATTTCGTCCCAAATGCTCTCATCAACAAGGCCTTCCAACAGCCTCACAGTTCCCAGTTTAAAACTTTGGGAAGTTACACTTTTACCGTTCGCAAAAAGGGTAAGCTCCGTGCTTCCACCACCCACATCTACATACAGAAACACCTTGTCGTCCTGAATCAAATTCTTCAAATCTGTGGAAGCAATTATGGCTGCTTCATCATTGCCATCAATAATATTTATAGCCATGCCGCTCTTTTCCTCAATAGCCTCAGCAAGCGCTCGCCCATTAGAAGCCTCCCGCATCGCCGAAGTAGCGCACGCTCTAAACCGCTTGATACCGTGGGTCCTCATCAACAGTTTAAAAGCAACCATTGCATCCATCATTCGGGCGGCGCTGTTTTCAGAAATCTTTCCCTCAAGAAAAACTTCGGCCCCCAAACGGATTGGAACCCGCACCAAAGAGGTTTTTTTAAAAATAGTGTCCTTCCCCTTCTGCTCTATCACAGTAACCACCAACAAACGGATGGCATTACTGCCAATATCTACTGCGCCGTATTTTTCTATCTTCAACAAATCAGTTTACTTCAAGTTTTTCTAAATAATAATCATACATTTTGAATTGGGAACGCACTGGCGGCTTGTTGTTTTTCAAATACGCATTGTCGTTCTTAATGCTTATTACACGCGCCTTTACGTTATCGCTCCAGCCTATTTCAAAATTTTCAAGTATTTCTTTTTTTATATCTTCATCATAAATGGGACAGGAAATCTCCACTCTGTTATCCAGATTTCTTCCCATAAAATCTGCGGAAGAAATATACACTTTGGTATCGCCACCATTTTCAAAGATAAACAACCGCGGATGCTCCAAAAACTTGCCAACAATACTGATGGCCTCAATGTTCTCGCTCATTCCTTTCACTCCGGGAATCAAACAACAAATACCGCGGACAATCATTTTTATCTTCACACCTGCACGGCTCGCTTCATATAGCTTGTCTATCATCTTAAAATCTGAAAGACTGTTCAATTTCAATTTTATGCCACTGGGAAGTCCAGCTTTTTTATTCTTTATTTCAGTGTCAATCAAATGGTATAAAGCCTTGCGGGTATAATGAGGCGATACGATCAAATGGTTGTACTTGCGCACTTGATAGTTCACTTCAAAGAATTCAAACAATCTGTTAATCTCCTTACAGATTCTTTGGTCTGCCGTAAAAAGGGTGTAATCTGTGTAAAGACGTGCCGTGGTTTCATTGAAATTCCCAGTGCTAATGATGCCATAATTCACCATTTTATGATTCTCCAGTCTTTCAACAATACAAACCTTACTGTGTACTTTTAATCCTTTAACACCAAAAATCAAACGAATGTCTTCACTCTGCAACAATTCGGCATATTCAATATTTGCTTCTTCGTCAAAACGGGCCTGTAGTTCTATCTGCACGGTTACATCCTTGCCATTCTTCTTCGCATTGATAAGCGAACTGGCTATGTGGGACACTTCCGCAAGACGATATATAGTTATTTTTATGGATTTCACCTTTGGGTCCAGTGCAGCTTCCCGCAAAAACTTCACTACATACATAAATGTTTGGTAGGGCGTGTGCAGGAGATAATCCTTTTCAACAATTTTATCAAAAAGACTTCCCTGAAGACTCAAGCCCGGAATGGGCAAAGGCTCCTTCGGCTCATATTGCAAATCTGGCCTTCCCAATCGCGGAAAGTTCATATAATCACGACGGTTGTGATAACGGCCGCCAGGAATGATACTGTCCGTTTTATCAATCCCCATTTTCTTCAACAGAAACTGAAGTGTTCTTTTATCGATACTGTCGTCATACACAAAGCGAACTGGGTCGCCCGTGCTTCTATCCTTAACACTTTTTGAAATCTTATCAATGAAACTTTTACTCAAGTCGCTATCTATGTCCAATTCCGCATCACGCGTAATTTTTATCATATGCGCCGAAATAGTTTCATATTTAAAAATGCTGAAAATATTGTGCAAACAATGACGAATAAGGTCGTCCAGAATGATAACATATTGTTTGTTCCCTTCCTGCGGCAGTACTACAAACCGATTTATGGTACGTGGAATTTCTATAAGCGCATAATTGTGCTTTGCTTCAAAAGTATCGTCCTCCTTGCCCATCACCATCGTTATGGCCAGATAAGCAGCACTATCGCGCAAACTTGGAAATTCATCCAGTTCCCCAATCATAATGGTCATCATGGCAGGGCTCACTTGCCTCACAAAATATTCTGAAATGAACTTGCTCTGCGCGGGCGTGATTTCCGTTTCATTGATAATAAAAATATTCTCTTTCCGAAGCTCTTTCTGAATATCGCTAAGAATTTTTAGACTGTGTGACTGTTGGGCTATCACAGTATGCGTAATTTGCTCCAAAAGATCTTTTGCAGAAATACCGCCCAGAAAACTACGCCCTGTTTTTCCGGCTTCCACAATCCTTCTGATGGTCGCGTAGCGCACTTTGAAGAATTCATCCAGATTATTTGAAAAAATACCCAAAAAACGAAGTCTTTCCAATAAGGGTATTTTCTTGTCATTCGCTTCCTGTAAAACCCGGGCATTAAACTGAAGCCAGCTTAACTCCCTGTTGTTGTATTGATTGCGAGTGTGTCTATGTGTGTCAACTTTTTCAGTCATTATTTAAGGTCCCGAGGGAAAATTGTTTTTACGGTTTTGCCGGTGGTTATTTTGCTCCATTTTTTTTCATCAAACTGAAGCATCACGAAGCCACAGGTTGGAACATTGTCAATATAGCGGTTTCCAAGCATATTTACAACAGAAGTGAAGGCGTGGTTATGGCCAACAATCATTACCGTGTCCAAATCATCATTTAACGATTTTATGATCCGCATCACGTTTTGGCCGCTGAAATCATAAAGATCGTGATTGGTTTCAAAATTTGCATCGGAAATATTCAAAGCTTCCTTAAAGTATTGAGCCGTTGAGAATGCCCGTGTAGCATCACTACTTATCATTTTCTGGGGCGGTTCAATTTCTTTTGAAACTCTACTTGAAACTAGTTGTCCATCGCGATCTCCCCTTTCTTTTAAAGGCCTTTTATGATCGTCAACATTGTGCTCCCAAGATGATTTTGCGTGGCGGACTAGGTATAGTGTTTTCATAACGAGGTTTCAGGTTTCAAGTTGCAGGTTTCAGTTTTATGGGATTTGGGATTTGCAAACCTATGGAGCCAAACGTTCAATAAACCAATCATCATCCTTCAAAGTATAACGAATTCTATCGTGAAGTCTATTGGGTCTGCCTTGCCAGAACTCTATTGAAATTGGTTTTACTAAAAACCCACCCCAATCGGCTGGTTTGGGCACCTCCTTGTTTTCATATATTTTTTCCAGTTCGGCTAGGTTTTTCTCCAAAACCTCGCGTGATTCCACTACTGTGCTCTGGTGCGAAACCGCAGCACCTAATTGGCTTCCTTTAGGCCTTGAATGAAAATAGTTGGTAGAATCTGCTTCCGAAGTCTTTTCAGCAGTTCCCTTTATAATAATTTGCCGTTCCATATTTGGCCAAAAAAACGAAAGTGAAACTTTGTTGTTGTTGATTATAGATTTGCCTTTTTCGCTATTGTAATTGGTGTAAAAATAGAAACCGTATTCGTCGTATTTTTTCAAAAGAACCACACGTCCTTTGGGAAAACCGTCGGTACCGATTGTTGAAATAGTCATTGCATTCACTTCATCCACCCCGCCGTTATCCTTTATCTCAAAAAACCACGTGCGAAACTGCTGCATCGGGTTTTCATCAACCGATGTTTCGGAAAGCTCTCCTTTTTCGTAGGATTTTCGGTAATCGTGAAGCTTCTCAGCCATAGTTCAAGTTTTGACGCAAGTTAAGAGTTTTGGACAATCTTTAAAACAAGGTGCTATTAAATCTGTATTAAATTTTTAAGCAAAATCAAACTGTGGATTCTGTGGATGCTATGGATTCTATTGTTCTGTCGTTTCTGTTGTTTGTGAAAAAGAGCAAGGTTCAACTTCAACTTCGATTTCAAAAAGAAAATGTCTTCCCATCTTCCGCCAATTCCACGTTTTCAAAAACTTCCTTTGCTTCTTCCCGGAATAGTTCCAAGTTACCGTACCTACCGGAATAATGTCCAAGTATTAAAGTGCCAACCTTAGCTTTTCTGGCAATCACTCCCGCCTCCTTAGCAGTGCTGTGCTTGGTTTTATCGCAAAGATGGTGGTGGTCTTCCAAAAAAGTGGATTCGTGGTACAAAACGGTCGCATTTTCAATTTGCGGAACCATCTCAGGATTATAGGCCGTGTCACTGCAAAAGGCATAGGATTTTGGCGGCGGTGGATCAAAAGTGATTTCCCTGTTTGGAATTAGTTTTCCATTTTTATTTTCAACATCATAACCTTGTTTGATCTTGTTGTAGTAGCTAAGGTCGATATTTAGTTTGCGAGCTGCTTCAACGTCCAGTTTTCTATCATCTGGTTTTTCCTTAAAATGAAATCCATTAGTATATACCCTGTGGTCCAGCGGAATGGTTTCCACAGAAACTTTTTCATCCTCAAAAATGACTTGGGGCGTAGTTTTTTCGAGTTCGTGAAAATATAATGGGTAATTCGTGTACGTTTTTCCGAGTTTTAGAATAAGCAATATCACCTCTTTAATGCCTTTAGGCCCGTAAATGTGAAGTTCCGCTTCCCTTCCCAAAAGAAGAAATGTAGAAATGAGCCCCGGCAATCCAAAGAAGTGGTCGCCGTGCAAATGTGAAATGAAAATGTGCTTGATTCGGGAAAATTTGACTTTATATTTTCGCAACTGAATCTGTGTACCCTCGCCACAATCTATCAAAAACAAATGTCCCTTCATTTCCAAAACCTGCGCCGTTGGGTGCGCCGAGGCGGTTGGTGTTGCAGAGTGACATCCGAGGATAGTTAAATTCAAGATTTAAAATTTAAGATTCAAGATTACCCTTCGGCTCCACTCAGGGTTTGGTCGTTGGGCGAAGCCAAAACGACAATTTATTTAATAAAGATTTTAATTAAAATCCAAGGTCTCTTTCAATTTCTTCCATTTCAACAATATCACCTGCTTCTTGAAGTGTTGGCACAACGATCATTTCAAAAGGAACCTCGTCAATATCGATAGCGTTATTCACGATAACAAAAGATTGCTTGGTTTTTCGGTGAAGGTTTGAGGTTTTTAGAAACTGCAATAATTGTGGAAGATCTAATGAGTCGTATTTCAAAAGGTTTAAAATCACATTTTGCCCTTTGTATTTTGAAGGAATCTGGCTCTCTATAAACGAGGCGAAGTCAATAATATCGTCCTTTTCATCTTCAAGGACCACGAAATTTGGATGATTTTCAATCTTCATGATGTTTTATTTTTGAAGCCAATAAATAGATAACTGCCATCCGTATGGCAACACCGTTTTGTACTTGTTCCAAAATGATGGATTGTTTGCTGTCTGCCACATCGCTTGTAATTTCCACACCGCGATTGATTGGTCCGGGGTGCATCACTACTATTTCTTTATTGAGTGAATCTAGAAGTGTCTTATTTAAACCGAATTGCTGCGTGTATTCTCTAGTAGTCGGGAAGTAACTAATATCCATCCGTTCGTTTTGCACTCTTAACATATTTGCCACATCGCACCATTCCAAGGCTTTGCGAAGATTAGTCTCAACTTCTACATTAAGTTTTTCTATATATTTCGGAATAAGTGTTTTAGGGCCGCATACCTTAACCTTTGCCCCAAGTTTTTGAAGTGCAAAAATATTGGACAACGCAACCCGTGAATGAAGAATATCTCCAACAATCACAACTTTTTTTCCAGCTACATCTCCCAATTTTTCGCGAATGGAATAAGTATCCAATAAAGCTTGGGTAGGATGTTCGTGGGCGCCATCTCCCGCATTAATTATACTAGCGTCAACATGTTTTGAGAGAAATACGCCCGCTCCTGGATTTGGGTGACGCATTACCACCATATCTACTTTCATTGAAAGTATGTTGTTCACGGTATCGATCAGCGTTTCACCTTTGGTTACCGAAGAACTGGAAGATGCGAAATTGATAACATCTGCGGAAAGCCGTTTTTCCGCAAGTTCAAATGATAATTTTGTTCGTGTGCTGTTTTCAAAGAAAAGATTGGCAATGGTAATATCGCGAAGCGAAGGAACTTTTTTGATGGGCCGATTGATAACTTCCTTAAAATGATCTGCCGTTTCGAAGATGAGTTGGATATCGGCTTCGGTGATGTATTTTATTCCCAATAAGTGGTTTACACTTAGTTCCATTCTTTGGTTTCAGGTTTCAGGTTCAAAGTTGCAGGTTCTAAAAAAACTACAATTTAAGTTTCGATTTCGTTTTTAATTTTTCACTAAGTAAACAGCATCTTCCCCATCATTCTCTTTCCAGCACACTTTCACTTTTTCACCGTTGATGGCATCTACCTGCCTTCCTCTGTAATCTGGCTGAATAGGCAAATGGCGGCTAAAACGGCGGTCAATCAAAGTTAACAGTTCTATTTCCAAAGGTCTTCCGAAGGATTGAACCGCAGTCAATGCCGAACGGATGCTTCTTCCAGTGAAAAGGACATCATCAATAAAGACCACGTTTTTATCTTCAACAACAAAATCTATACTGGTTTTGTTGGCTTCCAACGGTTTTTCTCCTCTTCGGAAATCGTCACGGAAAAAAGTGATGTCCAAATACCCAAGCTTGATGTTCTTGATTTTGTATTCGGTTTCAAGCAAAGTTTTTAGCCTTTCAGCCAGAAAGATGCCCCGCGGCTGGATTCCGATAAGTACGGTTTTTGAAAAATCGTCGTGTTTTTCGATCAATTGGCAAGCCAAACGGTTAAGCGCAATGTTTATCTCGGTTGCGTTCAGTAACACTTTTTGGCTCATAGGAAGTTCTGAATTGTATTCAGGAAGCAAAAGTACGATTTTTTTGGTTTTGAAAAGTGAAGATTTTGAAATTGATTCAAAATGGTTATTGCGCCGAGTTTTGCAAAGAGACACAGAGTTGCGCAATGAACAAATAAAAAAGCCTTTCTCCCGAAGGTTCGGGATGAAAGGCTTTTTCTCTATTTATAAATGAAACGATTACTTTTTACCGTCCATTTTGTCTTTAAGCTCTTGCAATTTTGCGTTGGCATCACCAAGGGTTGGCTTTGCTTCAGCTTCGGCTGCTTCTTGTTTTTTCACAGCTTCTTTTACAATTTTAGCTTCTTCTTCTTTGTGAATAGCCATATGCGAAGCTACCACTTTCTTGAATTCTTTGTTGAACTCAATAATTTGGAATTCTGCTTCATCACCTTTTTTCAACATAGAACCATCTTCTTTTTCAAGGTGACGGCTTGGTACAAAAGCTACGATATCCTCGTTAAAGTTTATTGTTGCCCCTTTGTCTACTACTTCAGCAATTGAAGCAGTGTGCTTGGTTCCAACAGCAAATTCACCTTCATATTTATCCCAAGGATTCTCCTCAGTTTGTTTGTGACCTAAACTAAGTTTACGGCCTTCAACATCCAATTCCAATACAACCACTTCAAGGGTATCACCAATGTTGGTAAACTCGCTTGGGTGCTTGATTTTCTTGGTCCAAGAAAGATCGCTAATGTAGATAAGACCATCGATACCTTCTTCAAGTTCAACAAAAACACCGAAATTGGTGAAGTTGCGAACAATACCTTTATGGCGTGAACCAACTGGGTATTTTTTAGTGATATCAGTCCATGGATCTGGCGTCATTTGCTTGATACCAAGGCTCATTTTGCGTTCTTCCTTATCCATTGTAAGGATAACCGCCTCAATCTCGTCACCGACATTCACGAAATCCTGTGCGCTGCGCAAGTGCGTGCTCCAAGACATTTCGCTAACGTGGATAAGACCTTCAACACCTTCAGCAACTTCAATAAATGCGCCGTAGTCTGCAATAACAACTACTTTACCTTTTACTTTGTCACCAACTTTCAACTCTTCTCCAAGAGCTTCCCATGGGTGAGGGTTCAATTGCTTAAGACCTAATTGGATACGTGTTTTATCTTCATCGAAATCAAGGATTACAACGTTCAATTTCTGATCAAGTTCAACAATCTCATTTGGATGGTTGATACGTGACCAAGAAAGGTCTGTAATGTGAACAAGTCCATCAACACCTCCAAGATCAACAAATACTCCGTATGAAGTGATGTTTTTAACAACACCTTCAAGTACCTGTCCTTTTTCAAGTTGGCCGATGATTTCTTTTTTCTGCTCTTCAATATCCGCTTCAATAAGCGCTTTATGTGAAACAACAACGTTTTTGAATTCGTGGTTGATCTTAACCACTTTAAACTCCATTGTTTTACCAACGTAAACGTCGTAATCACGGATAGGTTTAACATCTATTTGCGAACCTGGCAAGAAAGCCTCGATACCAAAAACATCTACGATCATACCACCTTTTGTGCGGCATTTTACGTAACCGTTTACGATTGTAGCTTCGTCGTGGGCAGCGTTTACACGGTCCCAAGCCTTAATGGTTCTAGCTTTACGGTGGCTAAGAATAAGTTGACCAGTGCTGTCCTCACGAACGTCGATCAATACTTCTACTTTGTCACCAACTTTTAAATCTGGATTGTAACGGAATTCGTTTAAAGAAACAACGCCCTCACTTTTCGCGTTGATGTCAATGATTGCATCACGGTCTGTGATGAAAACCACTTTTCCTTCAACAACTTCGTCATCCAATGTGTCAACGAAATTCGCTGCAACTAGTTTTTCGAATTCTTCCAACTTGCCATCATCGATGGGCTCAATGCCTTCTTCGTAGTTGTGCCAGTTAAAATCTGCAAGAAATTTTTCAGGGTTGCTTTCTTTTAAGGAAACTTCCTTTTGGGGTTTTGTAGCTTCCCCGTTTTGAGTTGCAGTATCTTCTACCTGCACTTCTTCTGTGTTTGCTTTATCAGCCATTTGTTCGTAAAATTGATTTCTCCGGCTCCGAAGTCTCGGGATGACCTTTAAAATCAATGTTTTGTATTCTGCGCTGTTACAAGATTTTAATGCGACTATCCCACAGAAGGGTTTGTTTTATTTTGTTTCAGTCCCTCTTATTCTTGACTCGTCGCTAAGAGGGGTGCAAAAATAAGGTTTTTCTTTTGAAAATCAAAAGGTTTGCAAGCCGAAACTGAATTTTTTTGAAGAAATTATTCCTTTTGAAGTTGTATTAACAAATCAGAACAAAAGTCCCTGCCCTCCTTTATCAATTTTTGAGTCGTTTTCGTCGTCTGAATCGTCTATTTCAGAATCGTTTTCATCGTTTGAATCGTCTACGTCAGAGTCGTATTCGTCGCCCGAATCTTCCTCCTCATTTATGGTCATATCCTCCTCATCCACAACGTCCATTTCTTCTGGCTCAACTGGCTCTGGAGCTTCGTAAAGAAGTGGCTCCATCGCATTTATTTCTAAAATTTTTTCTTTAGTTAGCTGGTTGCCCATGGCGGTAATCCCCTTTATTGCGATGAATTCCTCCAGATTCAGTTCCATATTTTCCTCGCGGTCCTGCCCTCTTTTTTTGGCGAAAATAACTTCCGCCATTGGGCGATAATCGGTGAATATTTTTTCTAAATATGAATTTGGGTGTTCTGTTATAATTGATTCTTCTCTGTCAGGGTGCTCAATTAAAAAACGTTTCACATAAAACAATTCTTTTTCGCCTTCCCAATAAATGGCGCTCAAAGGTTTTTTTGGATCCCATTTTTCAAGAATAATCAAATCGTCATCAAAACGAAGCTGAATATCCGGAATTACCGTTTTTACAGTTCCCTTTTGGTTTACGATCAGCAGCCTGTCCTCTTTTCTGAATTCTCCCAAAAGCTCGCCGCGCTCATCAACGTTCAAGCGTTGCACGGAATCGTCAAACCATATTTTACGAGGCTTCAATGTGGAAAGGCCCTTCTCTTTCAATTCAATTTTTTTGACTGAATATTTGGTGACGATATTTCCCTTAGAATTCCTTCCTTTCACCAGTTGATCTGCAAAATCAAGATCGAATTTCAATTTTTTAATGCTGCCGGTTTGGCGAAGAAAAATAGACACCACTTCCGCTTCTCCATTGGCATTTGCCGTAAAATATAACACTTTGGAACCTTTTGTTCCGTTTGTCATATCGTATTCCCTATCCCTCGTAGTGCCTGTTACGGCAAAGCGTTTCACGTAATTGGCACCCCGCAAGCCGTCGCGATACACCATGTTGTAAATGGTGCGTTTGTCCTTTTTCTTGAAAACCGCAACGTGTATAATCCCTTTGCCCACAAATGTTTTTTGATCCACTTTGGTAATGACCAATTTTCCGTCTTCGGTAAAAACGATGATGTCGTCAATATCGCTGCAATCAGTTACGTATTCGTCGCGTTTTAGGCTTGTTCCCACAAAACCTTCCTCGCGGTTTACGTAGAGTTTTGTGTTGCGAATTACAACCTTGGTCGCCTCAATATCATCAAAGGTTCTTATTTCGGTCTTTCGCTCCTTTCCCGCGCCATAATCTTTCTTTAATCTTTTAAAATGATCAATGGCATATTCAATCAAATTGGCTAAGTGATGCTTTATTTGGGCGATGCTATCTTCCAGTGAATCAATCTTTTGCTGCGCTTTGTCAATATCGAATTTTGAAATTCTTTTAATTCGTATTTCTGTCAAACGCTCAATATCTTCCTCGGTAATGGCACGCTTCAAATGTTGAATATGGGGTTGCAAACCTTTGTCAATTGCTGTTATTACACCTACCCAAGTTTCCTCTTCTTCAATATCCCGATAGATTCTATTTTCGATAAAAATACGTTCCAGGGAAGCGAAATGCCACTGCTCTTCCAATTCATCCAATTGAATTTCCAATTCACTTTTCAGCAATTCAACAGTGCGATCGGTACTTACGCGAAGCATTTCTGAAACTCCAACAAACAAAGGCCTGTTATCCTCAATCACACAGCCCAATGGCGAAATTGAAGTCTCGCAGGCCGTAAAGGCATAAAGCGCATCAATGGTTTTATCGGGTGATATTCCGCTGGGCAAATGGATTTGTATTTCCACCTCGGCTGCGGTGTTGTCCTCTATCTTTTTGATTTTTATTTTCCCCTTTTCGTTCGCTTTCAGAATGGTATCAATCAGCGATGAAGTATTGGTTCCAAAGGGAATTTCGGTAATTATAAGTGTGTTTTTATCCAGTTGGTTTATTCGCGCGCGACTGCGGATTTTCCCTCCGCGCAGTCCATCGTTGTAATTGGCTACATCCATAATTCCACCGGTTGGGAAATCTGGATAAATCTGGAATTTTTTACCTTGTAAATGTTTTATTGAAGCATCAATCAATTCAATAAAATTATGTGGAAGGATTTTAGTGGAAAGCCCAACTGCAATCCCTTCCCCGCCTTGATTCAAAAGCAACGGAAATTTAACCGGAAGATTTATCGGTTCCTTTCTACGCCCATCATACGAAGCTTGCCACTTGGTAACTTTTGGGTTATAAACCACATCTAAGGCAAACTTTGAAATGCGAGCTTCAATATATCGTGAAGCCGCAGCACTGTCGCCTGTAAGAATGTTTCCCCAGTTTCCTTGAGTGTCAATCAATAGATCCTTTTGACCTATTTGCACCATCGCATCAGCTATACTGGCATCGCCGTGTGGGTGATATTGCATAGTATGCCCAACAATATTTGCTACTTTGTTGTAACGCCCATCATCCAAATCCTTCATGGACTGCATAATACGGCGTTGTACAGGCTTAAATCCGTCCTCAATCGCAGGCACGGCGCGTTCTAGGATTACGTAGCTTGCATAATCCAGAAACCAGTCGCGAAACATCCCTGGTACTTTTTTTATGGTATCGCCGGAAGTGTCGTCGTTTACACCCAGATAGTCTGGGCCTGTGCTTTCTTGTTCTTCGTTATTGTCGAGTTCGTCACTCATTTTTTTTGGTTCCTAGTTTCAGGTTTCAAGTTCAAAGTTGGGCGAGTCATTTACTTTTTCAAAGTAAATTTTGTTGATTTTCGGCTGTAAAATCCAAATTCCAATGATATAAAACCACAAAAGGAAAAATTCACCTGCATAATCTGAAAAATCTACCTCTCTATTTAATTCAATCGATTTTATTGTTTTTGAGCAAAAGTACAGCATATAAAACATGCAAAACATAGAAAATAAATGCAGCGGGATTATTACTATTAAACTTAGTGCAAACTTATTGTCTGGTGGTGGGAAATCAGCAAACATACCAAAAGACATCATGGCAAACATTAAGAGTGTTATATACAAAAGCGGAATAAAAAAGAAAGTTTTAAATTTTTTAAGATTCAGATTGTGATGCTCCGGCAGAAACTTATGCAATCCTACTCCAATAGACCAAAACCAACCAAAAAATATACTCGCATAAAGCAGCATAAATATTGGAAACGTGGAGAATGCAAACAATGGGTTGTCCATCGCGATAACATATACAATTGTAATAATTTGAAATAGGAAAGGCAAACCCACCATTAAAATGAAAAGCTGCCAATGTTTCGCTTTTAGAAACAATTTAATCATCGTTTGAAATTATAATTAATTCTTTTAACCTACTTGTTTTTATATTATTAACATTGTACGCTATAAATTACAAGCCTACGGATTACTGTGAACTGACCACTTAACACTACTCTTCCACCCTATCAAGTTCCACCTTCAGATTATCAATAATAAACTCCTGCCTATCCGGTGTGTTTTTTCCCATATAGAACGAAAGCAGTTCCTCAATACTCATAGATTTATCAAGCATTACAGGATCCAAACGAATGTCGTTGCCAATAAAATGCACAAACTCATCCGGCGAAATTTCACCCAGACCTTTAAAGCGGGTGATTTCTGGTTTTGGTTTTAGTTTTTCTATGGCATCAATGCGTTCTTGTTCCGAATAGCAATAAATGGTTTCCTTTTTATTTCGAACTCGGAATAGCGGCGTTTGCAGAATATACAAATGCCCTTCCTTTATCAATTCTGGGAAAAACTGAAGGAAAAAAGTAATCAGCAACAACCGAATGTGCATTCCGTCCACATCGGCATCCGTGGCGATTACAATGTTGTTGTACCTCAAATCTTCCATGGAATCCTCAATGTTCAGCGCGGCCTGCAACAGGTTGAATTCCTCATTTTCATAAACGATTTTTTTGGTCATTCCGTACGTATTCAAGGGTTTTCCTCGAAGTGAAAAAACGGCTTGTGTATTTACGTCGCGGCTTTTGGTGATACTCCCGCTCGCGGAATCTCCCTCGGTTATGAAAAGAGTAGATTCAAGATTTCGTTCGTTTTTAATATCGGCCAAATGCACGCGGCAATCGCGCAATTTTTTATTGTGAAGATTGGCTTTTTTGGCGCGATCTTTTGCTAGTTTACGAATTCCACTTAATTCCTTTCTTTCCCTTTCCGCTTGAACAATTTTACGCTGAATTCCATCAGCCGCCTCTGGATTTTTATGAAGGTAGTTGTCCAGCTGTGTTTTTAAGAAATCATTTATAAACGTTCGAACCGTTGGCAGTCCGCCACCCATATCGGTTGAACCCAGTTTGGTTTTGGTCTGGCTTTCAAAAACAGGTTCTGTGACTTTTATGCTAATTGCCGAAACGATGGACTTTCGCACATCGCTGGCCTCGTAATTTTTATTGTAGAATTCGCGGATGGTCTTCACCAAAGCTTCGCGAAAAGCGGCCAGATGTGTTCCGCCTTGCGTGGTGTTTTGACCGTTTACAAAACTGTGATATTCTTCGCTATACTGGGTTTTGCTGTGCGTCATCGCCACCTCGATGTCTTCGCCTTTCAAATGGATTATCGGGTAAGCGCAATCTTCTTCGGAAATGGTTTCCATCAAAAGATCTTTCAATCCATTTTCGGAATAAAATTTTTCGCCGTTGAAATCTATCGTCAGTCCCGGATTGAGATAGACGTAGTTTTTCAGCATTTTTTGCACATATTCCGTGCGGAACTTGAAGTTTTTGAAGATACCCTCATCAGGAATGAAAATTACCTTGGTTCCTTTTCGCTTTGTAGATTCTTCGATCGCAATATCGTTAGTAAGTTCGCCCAAAGAAAATTCCGCAGCTTTCAATTGATTGTCGCGAATTGATTCTACTTTAAAAAATGAGGAAAGCGCATTCACCGCTTTGGTACCAACCCCGTTCAAACCAACAGATTTCTTAAAAGCACGGCTGTCATATTTACCGCCCGTGTTCATTTTTGAAACCACATCGATCACTTTTCCCAACGGAATTCCACGGCCAAAATCCCGCACTTTCACTTCTTTGTCCTTGATGCGCACTTCGATTGTCTTCCCGGCGCCCATTACAAATTCGTCAATACAGTTGTCAATGATCTCTTTCAGAAGAATATAAATGCCGTCATCGGGAGAGGAGCCATCGCCAAGCTTCCCAATGTACATACCGGGGCGCATACGGATGTGTTCCTTCCAGTCCAGCGAGCGTATGTTGTCTTCTGTATATTGTGTTTCGGCCATAAAGATTTGGTGTAGGGCTGCTAATATAAATATACGTTAGCACTTGTGAAACCAATACTTTAGAAAGTAATTAACAATAAAATGACTATAATTGTTAGTAATTTGGTTTATGCCACGAATGTACGAATATTGTAGATTTCCTTGATAAAATACCATTTATTTTGGACATAAAAAATCAATAAGAATAAATTATCTTAATTCAAATCGGAGCCTCTTAAGAAACAACCCACTCAACCATCCAATGGGGAGAATGGTTTTCATATTTAAGTTTAGTAGACTGCTAAACTTTTGTGAAGAATGAGAATTGTCATTGGCCTGTTGGATTACTTTTTATAATTTCATCACACAAATAAAACACTTTAATGGAATTTATAGATTACTACAAAGTTCTTGGGCTGGATAAAAGTGCCACTGCTGCAGATATAAAGAAGGCATATCGCAAACTTGCCAGAAAACTTCACCCAGATTTAAACCCGAATGATAAAACTGCGCAACAAAAATTTCAGCAGATAAATGAGGCAAACGAAGTTTTGAGTGATGCCGAAAAGCGAAAAAAATATGATCAATACGGAAAAGACTGGCAACACGCCGATGCTTTTGAAGCAGCGAAAAAACAACAAGGCTCCCAAGGTTTCAGAAGTGGATTTGGCGGACAAAGAACGTATTCTGGCGGTGGACAGGGTTTTGACGAAAGCCAGTTTTCAGACTTTTTTGAATCAATGTTTGGCGGCGGCGGTTTTAGTGGCGGTGGAAGCAGAAGGCAGACGGCACAGTTTAAGGGCCAGGATTTGAGCGCTACCCTTCGACTAAATTTGACGGATGTACTAAAAAGCCAAAAACAAACTATCAGTATTGGCGAAAAGAAAATTCGGATTACAATTCCTGCTGGAGTTGAGGACGGACAAACTATCAAAATTAAGGGTTACGGCGGAGAAGGGATGAATGGCGGCCCAAAAGGTGATTTGCTAATCACTTTTGAGATCTTTAACAATACCCGATTCAAAAGACTGGAAAGCGATTTGTATGCTACGGAAGAAATTTCACTTTACACAGCACTTTTAGGAGGCGAAATAACGATTGAAACGCTCTCGGGAAAAGTGAAGTTGAAAGTGAAACCCGAAACCCAAAACGATACAAAAGTAAAATTGAAGGGCAAAGGTTTACCGAAATACAAAAAGGAAGATCAGCATGGGGATTTGTTTATCACTTATAAAATTGTGCTTCCCAAAAATCTTTCGGACAAAGAAAAAGAACTTTTTACAGAACTCTCAAAACTTAAATAATGGCACGGGAAAAATATATATTAGTAAGTCACTACTGTGAACACGCACATATTGAAAGGGATTTTGTAAAGGGACTTCACGAATACGGATTGATCGCTTTTGAAGAAAAGCAAAACGATCTTTTTATTGACGAAAAGGATATTTCGGAAATTGAACGGATGTTTCGTCTTCACAACGATTTAGGAATCAACTTTGAAGGATTGGACGCGCTAAAACAAATGTTGAAACGCATGCGAAAACTGGAAAAAGAAATGGATCTGCTTCAGAAAAAATTGCGTTTGTACGAATAGTTTTTAGATATTAGAAAAAAACTAATATTAGTAAACTACTCAAAACTAACATCTCACTCCTACCGTCTATTTACACATTAAAACGGAAATGCATCACATCGCCATCTTTCACGATGTACTCCTTCCCTTCTACCCCCATTTTTCCAGCTTCTTTCACTTTTGCCTCACTTCCGTAAGCTACGTAGTCGTCATATTTTATAACCTCAGCACGGATGAAACCTTTTTCAAAATCTGTGTGAATTACGCCCGCAGCTTGTGGTGCCGTAGCGCCAACGGGAATAGTCCAAGCGCGCACTTCCTTCACGCCAGCAGTAAAATAGGTTTGAAGATTCAATAATTTGTAGGCACTGCGAATCAATTTTGCGGAACCCGCTTCATCAAGGCCTAAATCTTCTAGGAACATTTGGCGTTCTTCAAAGGTTTCAAGTTCTGTGATATCTGCTTCTGTTCCTACGGCTAAAACCAAAACTTCGGCATTTTCGCCAGCAACGGCTGCCTTTACTTTTTCAACGTATGCGTTTCCGGTAGCCGCTGAGCCTTCATCTACATTACAAACGTACATTACGGGTTTGTCTGTGATAAATTGAGCGTTCACTATAAATTCTTCCCGCTCGCTTTCTGTTAAGTCGATGGCTCGAACGGAGATTCCCGCTTCCAAGCCAGCCTTTACTTTTAAAAGAGCAGTTTCTTCTTTTTGGGCTTCTTTATTTCCGGTACGTGCGGCGCGTTTCACTTTTTCAAGTTTTTTGTCCACAGTTTCCAAATCTTTCAATTGAAGTTCAATATCAATTGTCTCCTTATCGCGAATTGGGTTTATGTTTCCATCCACGTGAACAATGTTATCATCATCAAAGCAACGCAAAACGTGCAGAATTGCGTCAGTCTCGCGGATGTTGCTCAAAAATTGATTCCCCAAACCTTCGCCTTTGCTTGCGCCTTTTACCAATCCAGCAATGTCAACTATTTCAACGGTTGCGGGCAATACGCGTTCTGGATTCACCAATTCTTCCAGTTTCAACAAACGCTTGTCAGGCACGTTCACAACACCCACATTTGGCTCGATGGTACAAAAAGGGAAGTTGGCACTTTGTGCTTTTGCATTTGACAAACAATTAAATAGAGTGGATTTTCCTACGTTTGGCAATCCTACGATACCTGCTTTCATAATATTCTATTTTTAAAAGGTAAACCTGCGCTGAAAATAGCTTCGGTTTACGAGGGTAGCCCTTCGCCAAAAAAGGCTTCGGATTTCAAAGGTGCAAATATACATTTTCAAAACAGACTTTTCATAATTGATTTGAAATGCTTTTCTGAAAAAAGATTGGGTTTTATTTCACTTTAAATTCACAAGAGTTTAACGATAATAACCCTATGTTTACCCTTTAAACCTTAAATAACCAATAATTATGAAAAAATTAATGATAAGTCTGGCTGTTGCAATTTTAAGTATTGCAGGAATTCAAGCACAGGTAAACAAGACAGTTAAAGAAGAATCTACCACAAAGCGTGTAGTTATAAAAGAAGGTAGCGAAGTGAAAGTAGTGGAAACAAAAAAAATCAATACTGAATCTGGTGCCGTTATTATAGATGGCAATAATAAAAAGGACCAAGAATCTCGTGAAGTCACTAGAAAAGACAGCGATAAAAAAGTCTTGGTGGATGAAGTATCCATAAACACGCAAAATGAGGCTATGATCGCTGAAAAAAAGAAACAGCAAGAAGCTCAACTTGAAGCTTCCAAAAAAGAACAGGCGGAAATAGCAGCCAAAAAGAAAATGGAATACGAAGCAAAACAAGCGCAGATGCAGAAAGAACTTGCCGAAAGAAGAGCCCAATTAGAAACAAGACCAAAAGGAATGTCTAAACTTAAAAAGGACTAAACTCTTTTTTTGAATATTTTAAGAAAATCCATCGATGGTTCAACCTCGATGGATTTTTTTATTCTAAAGGATAGTATCGATAGATCTTTTATAAATTTCAAAATCACCCAAATTGTGGTGGGTTCCACCGAGAATGCTAATGAAAGTAAGTTTTCCTTTTGTTTTGATTTTTGAAAGTTTCTCGCTGTTTTCAAAGTTAACCACTACATCATCCGTTCCGTGGAAAATTGCAATAGGACACGACACCTCCTTTAAATACTGATATGTGGGAAAATTAAACCTCAAAAACCAATTTACTGGATAGATTGGAAAACGCTCGCTTGCCACTTCATCTAAACCGTAAAACGGCGCTTCAAGAAGTAATTGTTTTGGATGGTTTTTTGATGCAATATATGTTGCGAAAGTGGTTCCCAAAGATCGGCCGTAAACCACGATTTCATCTTCAGCATAATTTTTCAGCAGCTCATCATAAAATAATTGGGCGTCACTGTACAATGCTTTTTGGCTGAGTTTTCCCGTGCTTTTTCCATAGGTTCTGTAATCCATTACCAAAACATCGTAATGCATCTCAACAAAATTTTGAACCACAATTCCCCAGCGGGAAAGATCGCCAGCATTTCCGTGGAAATAAAGAATGACACCTTTTGGATTTTCAACTTTAAAATGAAGTGCGTTTAGTTTTGCACCATCTTGTGTTTTCAAGTTGATTTCTTCAAAATTTCCTGGGAACGAATAGGAATAATCCTGCGGAAGCGATTCCGGTAAAAAAATCATTTTTTCTTGCAAAAAATAGAGCGCAACAAAAACGATAACATACAGCGAAACCAATACAATCAGAATTTTTTTTAACCTTCGGTTCATTTTTTTGAAGAGTGTTTTACACCAATGCTGGTAGTGGAAAGATCGATTTTCTGTTCTTTAGATTTGATGATTTCTGTCAAAATTTTATGATAGGATTCAAAATTATTCAAATTTTTATGGCCGCCGTCTATAATTGGGTGTAGTCTTGTAAGTTTTGGATTCACCTGCGAAAGCTTCACGCTGCTGCTGAAGGGTATCAACTTATCTTTGGTGCCATGAATTATATAGATTGGGCACTTTACGTACTTCAACCATTTATAGGTCGGCATTGGGTATTTCAAAATAATTGAAAGCGGCATAAACGGCATATAACGCCCAGTTACTTTGGTTAAACTATAATACGGTGCATCAAGAACCAACATTTTCGGACTGTTCATAGAGGATCAGGCTATTATTGAAAGGAAACGACCATTCGGCGAAGATGATTTGATGCGGGTTCGCGCCAACGGTTTTCAAATCCAGCGCGTCGCCCCAGATGATGTTCTTTTCAAGGATGAATTTCAAG
>JAPKFY010000120.1 GCA_026646335.1 Aequorivita sp.
CGGAGAGTAATATTATATCAGGTCGTAATTGACGTATGAGATCTATCTTCTCATGAGGAAGGCGTTTGTCGTTAGATGCAATAACGTCCATTACAATGGCGCCGGCTCCGAGCGCCGCACGCTGGGCGCTCATGGCATCGCCAGTAGGTTGAGTGGTGAAGTCGTCTTTTCCTTCGTGTACTATTACCGCTTTGCCAACAATGTCTTTGTTTTCATCACCACAGCCAATGCACCATTCATCGGTTTGCATGGAAATTTTACCAATTCCTTCGGAACTGACTTCAAAATTACCTATATCACCTTTATGGTATCCTTCGGCATCGCCCCATTTTCCGTGTTTGGCATGTGTTGGGTTCCAGTGACCGCCAGAAGAGGTTGCATCTACTGCGCTACAATCAGCTTTCTCGTGAAGATGGATTGCATGGGTTCCCGGTTTAAGGCCTGAAAACTTGGCTTCAAAAGTCACTATTCCATTTTCTTCGGAAAAATATGCTTCCCCAATTGCGGTACTTCCACTTTTGGATTCCATGATAACAGAAACTGTTTTGGACTGCTCTTTTATTTCATCTTGTTGGGTAGCATAATTCATTTGGAGGGAATCATTCATTCCGTCCATATTGTCCATGTCTTTTTTTTC
This sequence comes from Aequorivita sp., assembly GCA_026646335.1. Classification (GTDB taxonomy): domain Bacteria; phylum Bacteroidota; class Bacteroidia; order Flavobacteriales; family Flavobacteriaceae; genus Aequorivita. Next base: position 638 of record JAPKFY010000120.1, read on the forward strand.
ATTTTTGCATCCTACAAAAGCCATAACGGCAAAAAGGCTACAAATTAAACTAACTTTTTTCATGATTTATTTTTTGGTTTAATACTAGTTTTCAATTAAAGGTACAATAGTTTTTAAGCGGCTACAATAATTTAAGAATACTTTAAAAGTTTAAAATGCTCAGCTCAGAAGTATCTGTAATATCATTTCGGTTAAGTTGATATTGATAAATCCCGTTTTGTCCAATGGCAATTAGCAAATCACCTTGTATGATTACATCAAAGGCTAACCTGTTTATATTATGGACCAAAACTGAATTTGCTGGGTCAGAAATATCAAAAACCTTTATTTCGTCATCACAAACAAATAAATAATCTCTATAAAGGCCCATCCCTTTTGGAAAAGTTAGGTTTCTAACGCTTAGCAATGTAGGGTTTACAACATCGGTAATGTCATAAATTTCCAATTGGTTCACCGTAGTACCGCAGCCTAAATCTGACCACAATGTAACAAAAGCTGTGGTTGCATTTGCCACGATAGGATCGCAAGAAGTAAAATGCTGCACATCAGCCAAATATTCAGGAAACTCAGGATTTCCAATGCTATAGATAAACATTCCATTTTGTGAACCTATGTACAGAAATTCCTTGTAATTGAAAAGGGTTTCAATTCTGAAACTAATAGGGACATTGTTTACGAATACGGGATCAGATGGTGTAGTTATGTTGTAAACATTTAAACCGTATTCATCCACAGTGTACAGATAGTCACCTAGCATCGCGAAACGAGCCAAGGAGCCGCCCTGACCATCGTTGTTTCCAAGGGCTTCATTTTGGGCCCCGTTTTCCCCATCTTGGCTACAAGCCATTGTAAAAGCTACTGTTAAAATAAGTAATGCTATTTTTTTCATGGGGTATTGGTTTTTGGTATCCAGTTTACAACTACATTATTTTGCGGAATATCAAAGGGATAAAATCCGTCTGGAGAAATCATTTCGGGGAAAGTATCCTTTATTCGTTTGGAAACGTTTAAACCTCCCGTTTCCAGATCTACTTGAACTGCTATAAGATCTGTTGCCTGATTAATATAGTACACATTTTCGCGTATAGCCAAATCTGTTGCTCCTGGCGATTCTATAAAATAAATAGGGGATGGGCTGGAAGGATTTTCATTATTGAAAACATGAAACCCTTCGTTCTTTTCATTGATAAAAAGATATGGCCCGATTACATAAATTTTTCCAGCATTTACAACTGGTTTTGCAGGTGAAAGTACAACGCTTCGTTCAAACTCAGAACGTTCCATATATACAGGTTCGTATTGAGATTCAACAAAAGAGGGGGGTAAATCATCCGCTCCGTTGCAATCGCCATACCAACAGCAGCTTTGTAAAACTGTTACGGCAAATATTAAGAAAATTAAATGTGTTTTTATTTTCATAACTGTAATTTAAGCACACTACAAGTTTACAAAATAGATTGACACGATTGGTGCCGGATTTATGAAATTATTAATGTGGTGATAATCTGGGTTTTAGTGTGCAAAGTTTTATGAACAGGACATTTATCGGCAATTTCCAGCAGTCTTTTTTTCTGTACTTCGGAAAGATTTCCGGTTAGTTTTATTTCACGGGTAAAGGTGTCTATTTTGGCTGAATCTTCTTCACAGTGCTCACAATCTACAGCGTGATCTTTGGAATAGTTAATGTGGCAGGTAACATTTTCAACCTCCCATTTCTTTCTTCTCGCATACATCTGTATTGTCATTACGGTACAGGCAGCAAGACCAGCAGAAAGAAATTCGTAGGGGGAAGGACCAAAATTATTGCCGCCAAAATTTGTGGGTTCATCGGCAAGAATATTATGATCACCAAGTTTTAGTTGGGTAGTGAACATCTCATCGCCGTCTAAACTTGCTGCAACTTTACTTTTACTTTTCAATTCTTCAACTGGCGGAATAGAAATATAGCGCGTCGCCCAGCCAGCAATCACTTTTCCTACATAGCTAGAATCTTCTTTTTTGCTCAAAAGATGATCAACGCCGTCAAGCGAGACAAAACTTTTTGGATGATGGGCAGCTTTATATAAGTCTTCGGCATTTTTTATGCCCACAATTCTATCTGTGGGAGAGTGCATAATAAGCAGCGCTTTTTTGAAATTGCCTACAATTTTTAATAGCGATTTATTTTCGAGATCGTCCAAAAATTGTTTTTTTATGGTGAAATCAATGCCCCCCAAATTCACTTTAGCCTTTCCGTTTTTTGTAATCTCGTGCGTACTATCCCGCAATAAATTTCGAACGTGTGAAGGGTCACTAGGCGAATTGATGACAGCCACAGCCTTAATTGACGGTATTATATCGGCAGCAAATATGGCTGCTGCTCCGCCCAACGAATGACCAATCAGTAGTGTAGGGGCGCTATAGTTTATTTCTAAAAAATTCGCCGCTTCAACCAAATCATCAACATTTCCTGAGAAGTTAGTATTCTCAAAATCACCTTCGCTTTCGCCCAAACCTGTAAAGTCGAATCTTAAAACACCAAAACCTGCAGCAGTAAGCTCTCGGCTTATATTCTTTACAGCAGTTAAATTTTTAGTACATGTAAAACAATGTGCAAAAATTGCGAAATTATGTGGCTTTTGGTTCACGGGAAGTTCCAGCCTGCCCGCCAGTTGTTCTTGGTCTTTGTTTGTAAAGGATACTTTATGGATATTCATGGTTGTGATTTATTGTTTATGTAATTTACAGAACGTTTTTGATTCTGTCAACAAAAACAATACAACATTACGAATGATTTCCATGAAACTTGCTATTTCACTTCAGTTGATTCCGTATCGCCATTATCCAAAGTGGTTTGCCCTTCACCTTTTAAATATTGATCTAAAAACTTCAGGATCTTTCCATAAGCTACTATTTCGTTTTCCTTTTTCACAAAACCGTGGCCTTCATCTTCAAAAACTACGTATTCCACAGGAACTCCGTTCTTTTTAACACCTTCCACAATTTCGTCCGATTCAATTTTAAGAACTCGCGGGTCTTGGGCACCTTGCAGCACCATCAATGGTTTGGTTACATTTTCGGTATGGAACAAAGGTGAAATCTGCTTTAAGCGAACAGAATCAGCAGTATTTGGATCGCCCATTTCTGTATAAAGCGCATCTTTGAAAGATTCCCACCAGGGGGGAATGCTCTTTAAAGTTCTGATCCAGTTTGTAACTCCAAAAATATTGACTCCAACTTTAAATTCATCTGGCGCATAGGTGAGTGCCGCCATCGTCATATAACCTCCATAGGAGCCACCTATAATTCCTATCTTGTCTTTATCTATCATTTCTTGGCTTGCCAACCAATCTTTACCGGCTATACAGTCTTTCAAATCCTTATCTCCGTGGTTTTGATCGTCCATTTGGTAGAAAGTTTTCCCATAACCACTACTTCCGCGGTTATTGACAGCTAAAATTGCATAACCGTGGTTTGCCAAATATTGAATCAAAGAACTAAAGTTTTGCCTTGACTGCCCGCCTGGACCACCGTGAACCCAAACAAGTGCTGGAGCTTTTTTATCTAAACTCGCATTTTTTGGGGCGTAATAAATGGCAGGAATTTCCAAACCGTCAAAAGATTTGAATCTAACTACAGTTGCTTCAACCAAATCGTCTGGATTTATTTCTTTGTTCAAAACATCTGTAAGTTTGTGATATTTTCCAGAAGCAATATTATATGAGTAAGTGTTTGTTGGAAGTTGTGAGCTACCCACGGTCAATAAAGCCATTGTCTCATCGTTTGAGAACCTTGCCGATTCAATTGCTTGTCCGTCAATATCTGGAAAATTCAATTCCTTGCCAGTGGACACTTCGGTTACGTACATTTTTGTTTTGGCGTCTTCATTGGTGAATAATACTTGGTACTTTCCATTGTAGGTAAAGTAAAACGCCACAATGTCCCAATCCTTTTCCAAAACCTTTTCCTTAGTTCCGGTTTCAATGTTGTATTTCATTAAATAGCTGAATTCAGAACCATCATCGGTCGTGTAATAAAATGACTTTCCATCCGGCGAAAAATCCTCGGCAGCATTCTTGCTCAAATTTTCATTGATCTTGGTTTTTTGATTTGTTTTTAGATTCAACAGATATAGATCCCTGTCGTTTGTATTTATTGATTTTGATAGTAGCATATAGTTTTTATCGGTTGAAATCCCCCCGAAATCCATAGCATCTACATTCTTGAAAATAAGTTTCGGCTTGAAGGTTGCAATGTCCATTTCATAAACATCCATCATTTGTGGACTGCGTTCGTTACTGTTGTAATAGAAGCTTTTGCCATCCTTTGCCCAACCTTGGAAGAGTGCCCTAACATTTTTTTCAGGAGTCAATATTTTTATACCATTGCTGTCCTTCACAAAAATTTTAAAAATCTCATCTCCATTGCCGTCCATTCTGAAGAGAATTCTATCGTCATCAGGAAAATAGGATATACCATACACCGAAGCACTGTCTGATTGTGTTATAGGCATAAAGTCACCGCCTTCCGCAGATACGTTGTACATATTGTAAACCCCAGACCGATTGCTGGTTATCAAAACTTTGGATTTATCTGGTGAAAAACCGTTTGCCGAAGCGTTTTCGTTGCCCATAAACTGCTCTATGGTGTATGTTTTTACTTCAGCAAGCTCATTGGTTTCATCTTTTGGCTTGTCTTTGCACGCAACGAAGAGTAATAATACGGAACAGATTAAACTGAAATTTTTCATACTTGTGAATTTTGGTAGTTATATTGTTGATTTCCAAAACAAATCTAATAAATTTTGTTTAGTCAGTACGATTTGTTCGATTGGATTGGTTTTTTTGGTAGTAGTTTAACGTTTGGGCTTTTTTTATAAACAAGGATTGTTTTAATTTTAGGATATGAACAAGAAAGAAGCCAGGACCGGATTTATCTTCACAAAACACAAACCTAAAGACCAATCTCCATTCGAGAAACTTTTTGATGTTTTTCAGGAATTGATTACGCATACTTCTGGAGATGTTGATGAAGCCTTAGATTGGTTGAAACAGTTGGATGAAGAGTATAAGCTTACAACTGATGACTATACTTTGGACGATTTTGTGGGAGATCTTAAGAAGAAAGGTTACCTCCGCGAAGAAATAAAGATGGATGGTACAAACGGGTTGGCCATCACCGAAAAAACCGAAAGAGCACTTCGCAAACGTGCGTTGGAACAGATTTTTGGAAAACTGCGAAAGAGCGGCGCTGGCAATCACCGAACCAAACAAACGGGGAGGGGAGATGAACAGGCTGGAGAGTTTCGCGATTATCGTTTTGGCGATTCGCTGGAACAAATCTCAATGACCGAAAGTTTTAAAAATGCACAGATTAATCACGGTCTTGGCGATTTCACCCTTGCTGAAAACGATTTGGTGGTTGAGGAAACCATGTACAAAACCCAAATGAGCACAGTGCTGATGATTGATATCAGCCACAGTATGATTCTCTATGGCGAAGATAGAATTACACCCGCAAAAAAAGTGGCGATGGCACTTTCGGAATTTATTACAACACGCTACCCAAAAGATACTTTGGATATTTTGGTTTTTGGAAATGATGCGTGACCCATTAAAATTAAGGATTTACCGTATTTGAACGTGGGACCATACCATACAAACACAGTTGCAGGACTTCAATTGGCTATGGATTTGCTTCGAAGAAAACGAAACACCAACAAACAGATTTTTATGATTACCGATGGAAAACCAAGCTGCGTAAGGCTTCCTGATGGACGTTATTATAAAAACAGCAACGGCCTTGACAATTATATTGTGAACAAATGTTACGCAATGGCTTCGCAAGCACGGAAACTCCACATTCCAATAACAACTTTTATGATCGCTGAAGATCCCTATTTAATGGAGTTTGTTGAAGAATTTACCGCAGCCAATAAAGGCAAGGCATTTTATACTGGATTGAAAGGTTTAGGGGAAATGATTTTTAGCGATTATGAAACGAATAGAAGAAAACGGATAAAATAAGTTTTCAGTAACAGCTGTCAGTAGCTGCTTGCTGCTTTGTGACCTTTGTGAAACACTTTGTGTTCTCTGTGGTTAAAAGAATTAGAAATATAAATTATGGACATAGAAAAAATCAAAACATTCGCCGATCTCAAAAAGTCTGGGTATGAGCCAAAAACAATAAAGGAGGAGTTGCGCCGCAATCTGCTTCAGAAAATCATGAAGAAGGAAACGCCATTTGTGGGGATTCACGGCTATGAACTAACCGTGATTCCTGAATTGGAACGCGCCATTCTTTCAAAGCACAACATCAATCTTTTGGGATTGCGCGGACAGGCAAAAACCCGTTTAGCACGACAAATGGTTGGGCTTTTGGACGAATATATTCCCGTGGTGGAGGGCAGCGAGATTAATGATGATCCTTTCCGCCCCATTTCGCGTTATGCCAAAAACTTGATGCACGAAAAGGGTGACGACACACCTATAAGTTGGCTACATCGCAACGATCGCTTTTCAGAAAAACTGGCAACGCCAGACGTTACGGTTGCTGATATCATTGGCGATGTTGATCCAATAAAAGCGGCAAATTTAAAACTGACCTATGCCGATGACCGCGTAATTCACTTTGGAATGATTCCGCGCAGCAACCGTTGTATTTTCGTTATTAACGAACTGCCCGATTTACAGCCGCGGATTCAAGTGGCACTTTTTAATATTTTACAGGAAGGCGATATTCAGATTCGTGGTTTTGCGGTGCGTTTGCCGTTGGATATTCAATTTGTTTTTACTGCAAACCCTGAAGATTATACAAATAGAGGAAGTATTGTTACTCCCTTAAAAGATAGAATTGGCTCCCAGATTTTGACGCACTATCCCGAAGATATTAAGACGGCAAGAACAATTACGGAACAGGAAACGGCAGAGGCAAGCAAAACAAAATCGAACATCTACGTGCCTGATTTGGCGAAAGATATTTTAGAGCAAATAAGTTTTGAAGCCCGAGAAAATGACTTTATAGATGCCAAAAGTGGCGTGAGCGCCCGTTTAAGCATCACTGCTTTTGAAAATCTTTTGAGCACAGCCGAAAGAAGGGCTTTGCACAATGGGGAAGAAAAAACCAGTATTCGTTTGGGTGATTTTGTTGGAATCATTCCATCCATTACTGGAAAAATTGAATTGGTTTATGAGGGCGAACAGGAAGGTGTTTCACAAGTTGCGCAACAATTGATTGTTGATGCCGTGAACACAATATTTAAAGAAAGATTTCCAAAAATAGAAAAACTCACAAAAGAAGGTGACCTAGATCCGTATGCTGAAATTGTAGCATGGTTTTTTGAGGAGAACGATTTTGAATTACTCGATTCCTATTCAGATGAAGAATATAAAACTGAATTGGACAGAATCATTCCACTTCAACAATTAATAGAAAAGTACCAGCCGGAAACTTCTAAAAAAGACAGCTATTTTTTAAAGGAAGCAATACTGTGGGCTTTGGCAGAAAACAAAAAACTGAGCAAGTTCAGTCTAGGGAATGGCCTTCACTTTAAAGATCTTTATGGAAGTTATATAAGCAGACTCTAGGTTTTCACAAAAATAAAATCCTGCCAATTTTTACAAATTTGGCAGGATTTTTCATTTGTTACAGAAAATTAAATATTAGGAATAACCAATTCATCCCCAGGATGAATAAGGTCTGCAGATTTTAATTTTCCTTTGTTCGCTTCAAAAATAGCGTTGTATTTGTTTGCATTGCCATAATACTGCTTCGCAATCTTACTTAAGGATTCACCGCTTTTTACAGTGTGGTGCGCAAAAACAGAGGAATCAGCAACCTTAATGTCAGCCATTATATCTGAAGGGTTTTCACCTCCAATACGTTTTATTTCGTCCCAAAGCAGGTTTTTTTCATAAGGTGTCTTTGCGGTTCCCCAAACTTTAAGTTGTCCGTTTTCTTCTTTTACATCGCCGTTTTGGATGTTCAGTTTTTCTCCTAAATCGAGAACACTCTGGTATTTTGATTTAATCATTTTGTAAAAAATTTAAAAATTAATTCTTAAAGATACAATTTTATAGCTTTTATTTTTTTCACATTAGTAAAACTTTAATAAACTGGCAGCTATCTTTTTTCTAC
>JAPKFY010000121.1 GCA_026646335.1 Aequorivita sp.
ACAGGCTCAGGCAAAGAGATCTGCGTTTCGTGGTGACTTGAGGCGGTATAGGGTCGGCGGGATAGCGCACAAAAAGCAGGCCCACGAGCAGCACCGGGATCACGATGAGGATCCCCCAACAATAACAGCAGTTACAGCAGCAAAGAAAACCGCTCCTGCTGCAACATCCTTTATAAAACCTATTTTGTTGTGAAAGTCGGGGTGTACAAAGTCAGCAATTTCCTCCACCGCAGTGTTTAGTCCTTCAATACTTAACACAAGCCCAATTGCGAAAATTTGGAACATCCATTCAACAATAGATATTTCAAAATAAAAACCAGCAAAAGTCATCAAAATGGCAATGCTTGCTTGTACCTGGATACTGGCCTCGTGACGGAGTAAAAGCAAAGCTCCCTTGAAAGCGTAGCCAAAACCTTTAAGGCGTTTTCCTATATATGAATTCCACATTAGTTTAACGAACTTATTGCTGAGGTATAATCTGGTTCTTCGCCAATATTAGGAACCTGCTGGCTGTAGATTACTTTTCCGTTTTTATCCAAAACCACGACTGCGCGCGAATGTAATCCTTGCAATGCCCCACTGGTCATTTCCACACCGTAGTTTTTTCCGAAATTCCCATCTCGAAAATCGGACAGCATTTCCAAGTTTTTTATCCCTTCAGCAGCGCAAAATCGCTTTTGCGCAAAGGGCAAGTCTTTTGAAACACAAAGGATTTTGGTATTGTTCAATTTTGAAGCTTCTTCGTTGAATTTTCGCGCTGAAGTGGCACAAACACCCGTGTCTATACTCGGAAAAATGTTCAGTATTACTCGTGAGCCTCTATAATCGGAAAGATTTTTTAAACTTAAATCTTGTGCTGTTAAAGTAAAATTGGGGGCGGCGTTGCCTAGTTGTGGAAGTGTTCCAACGGTTTCAACATTGTTTTCGCCAAGTTTTATGGTTGCCATGTTTCTGTTTTTTTAAATTGAAGCCTAAAGATAGGCATTCGTTTTTGGTTAAAACACAAACAATTTCTTAAAGAAATTTTACTTTAAAAAATAAAAAATCCCTTCACAAAACTTGCAAAGGGATTTCTTTATAAAATGTATTATTTAATTCTATCGGTCTATTGAGCCCAACACTTTTTGTGCAAAAGCATTTGCAGCGTCGCGCTCTTCCATACCGTCTTCAATCATTTTGTGAACTTCTACCGCCCCGCAAAGGTTGGTGATAAGTTCGCCAATGATATCTAATTCTTCATCCGTAATTCGGTTGTACTCGCTGAACGATTCCAAAACTTCAATACAGCTTTCAATCTGCACTGCGGAATTGTTTCGCTGAATATGTCTAATTACTGGCAGCTTCATCTACAAGGTCTTTTAAAAGTTCAAACTTGTTGGTCTGGACTTGGTTTACCAATTTGCCATTTCTGAAAGTTGCGAAGGTTGGCAAATTATCAACATTCGCCATTTTTCTGCTTTCAGGATATTTTTCGGCATCCACCAAAACGAATTTATAACCTTCAGTTTCCGTAGCCAACTTTTTAAATTTTGGTTTCATCACTCTGCAGTTGCCACACCATCCAGCCGAGAATTGAACGATTACATCTTTTTCTTCAGAAATTAGCTGTTGTAAGCTATCGTCTTTAAGTTCAAGGACCATATTTAGTTTCTTAAGTAAGTAGCAACACCTTCACGGTTTGCAATCATTGCTTCCTTGCCTTCTTCCCAGTTTGCTGGACAAACCTCACCTTTTTCTTGAACGTGGGTGAAAGCATCAACCAATCTAAGGTATTCGTTTACGTTTCTTCCCAAAGGCATATCGTTCACACTTTCGTGGAAGATTCTTCCTTCTTCATCAATCAAATATGTTGCACGGTAAGTAACGTTGTCGCCATCTACCATAAGTAGTCCGGTTTCTTCATCGTAACGTTCGTTGGTAATATCAAGAATTCCAAGGGCATTGGAAAGATTGCGGTTGGTATCGGCCAATAATGGGTAAGTTACACCTTCAATTCCGCCGTTATTTTTTGGAGTATTTAACCACGCAAAGTGTACTTCGGGAGTATCGCAAGATGCCCCAATGACCATTGTGTTCCTATCTTCAAATTTTGAAAGCGCTTCTTGAAAAGAGTGGATTTCAGTTGGGCATACAAAGGTGAAATCTTTTGGATACCAGAAAAGCAATACTTTTTTGTTGTTCTTTTTTGCCTCTTCAAGCACGTTTAGTTTAAAAGTGTCTCCCATTTCGTTCATTGCATCTACTGAAATGTTTGGGAATTTTTTACCTACTAATGACATAGTTTTATATATTTTTTAAGTTAATAATTTTCTACTGCAAAGATAGAAACTACCTCTAAAAAAGGACAAAATCATCAATGGATTAACTTATAAACCAATAGATTTTAGCAATAGGTTAAAATTTTAAGAATAAATAAAAGTTATGAGGCAATTTTATGCTTTTGCAGGCGTAGTTAACATCCTGATTTTGATTCGGAACGCAGCAAAAAGAAGGGTCATAAATGGGCTGAGCCAGTTGAAAATGGCATAACCAGCATAATGCAAAGTATCAACGCCAAGAACTCCACTTTGGTAAGCTCCACAAGTATTCCAAGGTACCAATACAGAAGTTACCGTACCGGAATCTTCCAGAGTTCTTGACAGATTTTCAGGAGCAAGCCCTTTATCTTTAAAAGCTTTGGCATACATTTTTCCGGGAATTACTATGGCAAGGTATTGGTCGCTAGCAGTTACGTTAAGTGCCAAACAACTTATTACCGTACTTGCAAACAGTCCAAAAACAGTATGGAACATTTTTAACAACGCCTTGCTGATAGTTGCCAAAGCGCCGATGGCATCCATAATTCCACCAAAAGTCATAGCGCAGAGAATCAACCAAATAGTTCCCATCATTTTGCTCATTCCGCCAGCGGTGAAGAGTCCTTTCAAGGCTTCGTTTTCGGTTGGGATGGAAGTTTCAACCGTAATGGCATTCATGATTCCCTTATAAGCCGTTTGGAAATCCAAGTGGGTTCCGCCGCCAATGGCGGTTACAATCTCTGGTTGAAAAATCAACGCTGCCACGCCGCCCAATAACGATCCAATCAATAGAGCAATTAAAGGCGAAGTTTTCATAATAATCAATCCAATTACAATAATTGGAACTAAAAAAAGCCAGGGGTTAATGTTTATGGCGTCATCTACGGCTGCCAAAATTAAGTGTGTATCTGCTTTTCCCGTAGTATCTAAATTGAGCCCAATAATGATAAAAACGATCAAAGTAATAATAATAGTTGGCGTTGTGGTGTAAAGCATATACCGAATGTGGGTAAACAAATCTGTGCCAGCCATTGCTGGGGCAAGGTTTGTTGTGTCGCTCATTGGCGAAATTTTATCCCCGAAATAAGCTCCTGAAAGCACTGCTCCTGCAGTCATTCCCAAAGGCACATTTAAAGCATCCGCAATACCTATTAAAGCAATACCAACTGTTGCCGAGGTGGTCCAACTGCTTCCAGTTGCTACGGAAATGATAGCGCAAATAATAACGCAGGCAGCAAGAAAAATTGTTGGATTTAAAACTTGCAAACCATAATAAATCATGGTTGGGATGATTCCACTAATGAGCCAAGTTCCTGCCAAAGCTCCAACCATCAGAAGAATTAATATGGCACTTGCGGTTGATTTTATGTTTACCGCTACCTCTTCCAACATTTGGTCAAAACTCACTTTGTTGAAAAAGCCAACAATAGCCGCAACCGCACCACCAAGCAAAAGCACAAATTGATTGGAACCACTCAAAGCATCGCTACCATAAGTATAAACGTTATACGCTAGCATTCCAATTAGCGCAAAGACAGGGATTAGTGCTTCCCAGATGTTAAGTTCTACATTTTCTAAAACTTGATCGTCTTTGGGATCTGTGGGCTTGATGTCTTGACTTTGCATAGGGAAATTTTAAAATGGTATGTAATGTTACGATTTTGTAAAAACCTATGCAAATTAAAAAAGGGAACAGATTATCTGTTCCCTTTAAAAAATATTTTAAAAATACTTAATTACAGAATCCCTACTTCAACCATACACTCCCGCATCATTTGGTAAGTGCGCGAAATATCATTGTCTAAACCAATCGAGAAACGAATCAATCCATCACTAAGCCCCATTTCCTTTTGTTCTTCTTCAGGAATTTCGGAAGAAGTGGAAGAGCCTGGCGCACTGAAAAGTGTTTTGTAAAAACCCAAACTCACCGCCAAATAGCCAAGATTGCGTTTTTGCATCAACTCCATCAATTCGTTGGCTTTGTCAATTCCGCCTACGTCAAGGGTCAACATTCCGCCAAAACCATATTCTTTATTCATCATTTTTTTGAAAAGTTCGTGGCCCGTGTGCGATTTCAATCCAGGATAGACCGTTTTTAAACCATCAGTTTCAAACTTTTCAGCTAAATACAAAGCATTCTCACTGTGCTGCTTTATACGAATGTGAAGTGTTCTCAAATTTTTTAAAATGGAAGCAGCGCGAAGGCTGTCCATTGCAGGACCTAATAACATATTGGCACCATCATTTACATTTCGCAAACTATCAATGAATTCCTGTGTGCCACAAGTTACGCCACCCATAGTATCGCTGCTGCCGTTGATAAATTTGGTCAAACTGTGTAAAACAACATCCGCCCCCAATTCCGCAGGCGAAATGCTTAAAGGCGAAAACGTATTGTCCACCAATAATTGCAGTCCGTGTTTCTTTGCAATTTTTGAAAGCGCTTCAATGTCGGCAATCTCTAAAAGTGGGTTACTAACGGTTTCGCAATAAATAATCTTGGTGTTTTTAGTAATTGAAGCTTCAACGTCATCGAGTTTGGTAATATCCACAAACGAAGTTTCAATATTCAATCTTGGCGCGAAATTTTTAAGAAACGCATAAGTTCCTCCGTAAATAGTTCGGCTTGAAACAATGTGATCACCAGCTTTGCAAAGCTGAAGAATAGCTGGGGTTATAGCGCCCATACCGCTTGCGGCAACATTTGCTGTCTCGGTGCCTTCCATCGCGGCCAAAGCCTGTCCTAAATAAAGATTGGAAGGGGTGGAATGCCGCGAATATAAATAACAGCCATCTGCGTTTCCTTCAAAAGTATCAAACATTGTTTTCGCTGAAAGAAAGGTATAGGTTGATGAATCTGAAATGGAAGGATTAACGCCCCCAAATTCGCCAAAGTACTGTAAATCCTGAATTTTGTCTGCTGGTTTAAATGCCATTGATCGAGTTGTTATGGTTGTTCAGCAAATTTGCAAAAATTTAAAAGAGTGGTCAAATTATAAAGCAATTCCTTTTGAAAGTTTCGTTTTCGGAATTGCCTAAACTTTATTGGGTATAACTTTTACTATCTAAGCTTTAACTGTTAAATTTGCACTTCAATTTAAAAGAAATACTTTATGAGCACTTATGATGTAGCAATAATTGGTTCGGGCCCCGGTGGCTATGTGGCGGCAATCCGTTGCGCACAATTGGGAATGAAAACCGCAATCATAGAAAAATATGACGTTTTGGGTGGAACCTGCCTCAATGTGGGCTGTATTCCCAGCAAGGCATTGTTGGATTCCTCACATCATTATGAAGATGCTCTAAAACATTTCGAGGAACACGGCATTGAAATTCCGGGCGATATAAAGTTGAATTTCAAAAAAATGATTGAGCGCAAAGCTTCGGTTGTTGACCAAACTACCAAAGGAATCGCGTTTTTGATGGATAAAAACAAAATTGACGTTTTCACCGGGATGGGCGCATTTAAAGATGCAACCCACATTGAAATCACCAATGGCAAGAAAAAGGAAACAATAGAAGCGAAAAACACTATTATTGCTACTGGAAGCAAGCCTTCCACACTTCCTTTTATAAAGCTGGATAAAGATCGAGTTATCACTTCAACTGAAGCTTTAAGTTTGAAGGAAGTCCCAAAACACCTTGTAGTTATTGGCGGTGGTGTGATTGGTTTGGAATTAGGACAAGTTTATCACCGTTTGGGTTCAGAAGTTTCCGTTGTGGAATATATGGACCGAATCATCCCAACAATGGATTCTGCCCAAAGCAAGGAATTGATGAAAGTGATGAAAAAACAAGGGATTAAATTCTTCGTCTCACATAAAGTTTCCGCAGTTTCAAAAAAAGGAAAAGAAATTACCGTAACTGCATCTGATAAAAATGATAAAGAAGTTACTTTCAAAGGAGATTATTGCTTGGTTTCCGTAGGAAGAAAACCTTATACAGATGGTTTGAAGGCTGAAAATGCTGGTGTAAAAATCACCGAGCGAGGGATGATTGACGTTAATGAACATCTTCAAACTAATATTAAAAACATATACGCCATTGGCGATGTGGTTCGTGGAGCTATGCTTGCTCACAAAGCTTCGGAAGAAGGGGTTTTGGTCGCTGAAATAATCGCTGGACAAAAGCCACATATTGATTACAACCTAATTCCAGGCGTAGTTTACACTTGGCCAGAAGTTGCTTCGGTTGGAAAAACAGAAGAGCAACTTAAAGATGCAAATGTTGAATATAAAGTTGGCCAATTCCCGATGCGTGCATTGGGTAGAAGCCGTGCCAGTGGCGATACGGATGGATTCGTAAAAATTCTTTCCGACAAAAAAACGGATGAGGTTTTGGGCGTACATATGGTAGGGGCAAGGGTTGCCGATTTAATTGCTGAAGCCGTTGTAGCAATGGAATTCAGAGCTAGCGCTGAAGATATTGCCAGAATGAGCCACGCGCACCCTACTTATGCGGAAGCTGTGAAAGAAGCAGCGCTTGCTGCAACAGATGATAGGGCATTACATATTTAGAATGTAATTGTTTATTTATAAAAAAGTCCTGCTTGCGCGGGACTTTTTCGTTAGTTTACTTTTTTGGGATTATTATTCTATTACAGAATCTTCGGAATTGGTAGCTTCTTTTATGATTTTTACGGCTTGCGTTTGCCAGTCTTCTTCTGCGAATTCCCAGTCTAGATATACGTTTGCCATATTGAAATTTGAAAAATCTATAGCAGTTTCTTCTACAACTCCAAGGAATTTTTCATCTCCATCATAGGAAAAAGTAAATGTGTAATAACATTTGTCGGCGACAATAATTTCACCCAAAAAGTTGAAAACAGTTGGGTATTCGTCATATTCACCTCCAGCTGTGCTGTACAGTGATAATTTGGCGAATTCCTTCGGCTCTAAATATTCTTCTGGAATCATTTCAGTCTTTTCAGCATTTACAAGACTTTCCATCAGTTCAAAGCGAGAATATAAATTTTCAAAAGCTTCAGTCAATGTTTTAGGATTGATTTCAATATCTAATTTTATGGATGCCATTAAAGCTTCCGCTTGCAACCATTCATCATTTATAAGGTTTTCTGAAAGATATTTTAAGGTTTTTACTACTTCGGGATTCTTTCCGTCAGTGTCTTTAGAAAGTTCAATATAACTTATAATGAGGCTGTAGGTTAGGTAGTTGTTCTTTTTTCGGGCTATTGTGTCAATATATAACTGAGAATCCCTGTACATGTGCGAAATAAGTTTGCTTTTCAACAAGGGCATTTTGTTTCCATTAATACTGTCGCCTGAAACATTATAGGCATAGATATCTGCAATTTGGTCTCTATAATCTTCTATATCGGCAAGTTTGGAAAAACGGGCATCGTTGGCTATAAACAGTGGAATAGTATCTGATAACGAGCTTAAAAACCCGTATGGGCTGTCTAAAACTCTTTCGGGTTTATGATTTTCCAACAGATCAAAATATGCTGGTGCTGCGTTGCTATTTTTTAGCATCAGTATTTGTTCAAGAGCTTCCAAACGCGCATTATAGCTGTTTTTTTTGTTTTTGTAAAATTCGGTAAAAACTTTAAGTGTTTCCGGTTCATCTAAAGAGGAAAGAGCATTGATTATATAATATTTTGTGCCATAACTACTGGCGTCATCAGCGTAATGTTTGTTTAAATTCTTTTTTAAAATTTTGTATTCTGAAGCATCAAATTCATAATATAACAATGCTCCTTTAGCTGCTGCAAATTTTATAGAGTCTTTAGATTTCAGGTGTTTGAAAATTAAACCTGCCTTTGAAGCTGTAAGATCAAATTTGTTTGGGTTCTTCTTTATTTCCAAGGAATTAAAAAATTCATCCACTCTTGGGTCATCTATTTCTTCATCGCCTAAATAGGTTAAAAAAAGTATGATAGTATCATCGTCCAGAAGCAATTTCATTCTTTGTTTTACGTCTGTATTTGAGTTTTGTATTCTTATTTCGCGCCCTGGTTTGCCAGCCATAGTGGTTGGAACGTTGCTTATTACGGTGTCATTATAATCGGTTAGTACCTCAATATAATCATCGTAAAAAGCTTGAAGCGATTTTTTCCGTACATAT
>JAPKFY010000122.1 GCA_026646335.1 Aequorivita sp.
TCCTTTTTTAGTACTTCAAAATCTACCTAGATAAAATTTTAAAAAACATTAAAAATGAAAAAAATCCTCGTTCCCACCGATTTCTCAAAAAACGCTTATGCGGCTTTGTTTTATGTTACAAAACTTTTTAGCGATGAAGCATTGCAAATAACCATTCTCCATTCTTTTGGCGAAGAAGTAGGCAAACTTACAAGCCGTGTGGATATTGGCCGTTCAGATAATATAATTGAAAAGTTGTATCGCCAATCTGATGAGGATGGAGAACAATTGCTGCATAAAATTAGGTTGGACTCATCCAAAGTAGCGCACAAATTTGAAGTAATTTCCACGCCCGCCCCCTTGTCAAGAACCATTAATAAGTTGGTTTCTACGGAGGGGATAGATCTGGTTGTAATGGGCAGCAAGGGTCGCACGGGAGCTGAAGATGTTTTTATGGGAAGCACTACCGTTGCCATCACCAAATCTCTGGAGGGTTGTCCGTTGCTTATCGTCCCACGCGAAGTAGATTTCGTAATTCCAACAAATATCGCTTTCGCTTCGGATTATAATGATTTCTACCAACTTTCAAAATTGAGACCTATCGTTCGTTTGGTTAGGCAGTATAACTCAATCATTCATTTGGTCCATGTAGGTGCCGAAAGAGAACTGGACGCTATACAACAGCAGAATTTTGAAAAATATAAGAATGACCTTTCGGAATATGACGCCGAGTTTCATTTTATTCCTAAAAAGGATAGTATCTCAAAAACACTGCACAACTTCATTGATGAAAAGCAAATTGATTTATTAGCCTTGGTGTTTCATAAGTATTCTTTTTTAAAGCAACTCTTCCGAGAGCCGGTTGTGAGTAGGGTAGGTAAACACACTCACGTTCCAACATTGGTTATTCCAATAAAAAATTAGAAGCAATAATTACAAAAGATAAGATGAAAAAGAGAATATTGATTCCCACAGACTTTTCCAAAAACGCATGGAACGCACTTAAATATGCAATAGAACTTTACAAAAGGGAAGATTGCGAGTTTTTCATCTTGCATACCTATTATCATTCTGGCTATTCCAAGGACAACCTTCTAATTCCCGAACCAACGGAGAAAGCGCAATTTGCAGCTAAGGAAGCTTCAGAAAAGAACATGGAAAAACTTAAAGTGCTAATGGGGTATTACGAAGAAAATGATAAGCACACATTTCATTATATAATTGAATTTGGATCGTTTTTCGATATGATGAAGAAAACAGTGGAAATGCAGGACATACAGTTGGTAATTATGGGAACCCAAGGAGAAACAGATAATATAAATGTGATTTTAGGCAGCAACGCAGTAAACGCGATGGAGAAAATACGAAATTGTCCAATGCTTGCCATTCCAGCAAATGTTAAGTTCAAAGACCCGAATGAGATTGTTTTCCCTACCAGTTTCAGGACTCATTACAAGGAAAAGGAATTGGCTACTTTGGTTGAGATTTCACGCTGCACCAACTCCCCAATACGGATACTGCACATTCAAAAAGGCAAAACCCTTACCGATGCACAACAGAAAAGTAAAGCCTTGTTGGAGCGTATTCTGGATCCAGCAGTCTTTACGCATCACACACTCTACAATGTGGATTTGCAAGACGGCGTACGTTGTTTTGTGCAGAGCAGGGAGAGTGAGATGATTGCCATTGTAAACAAAAAGCACAATTTTTTCAGCAGTGTTTTTTCAAACCCGTTGGTGAAAGAATTGGGTAAACACACTAAAATACCGCTTTTGGCGATGCATGATTTAAGAAACTAAATTATTACAGAATACTATCGGATAGCCTGACTGCTTATCGGAGTTTACAATTTTGTCCACTTGTCAATCAAAAAAAAAGATTTGGTTATGCGAATAAATGTTTTAATACCCACTGATTATTCAAAAAATGCTTTTAATGCTGTTGTATATGCATTCGAGCTTTTTGCAAATGAAGATTGCACATTCCATATTTTTCATTCCTATTTTTTAGCTCGCTCGGCACAGGGAAATGTACTTTTTCCAGAACCAGAACCTGCGGAATATGATGCAGTAGCAAAAAATTCATTTGAAAAAATGGCACTATTGAAAAGCAAAGTGGGGCTATTGGCGGATAATCCAAGACACACCATACATTTTGACCATAAATTTGGAACGCTTATAGATGTAATAGAAGAAAAGGTTAAGAGAGAGAAAATAGATCTTGTAGTTATGGGAACTCGAGGTATAACTAATGATAGGGAAGTAGCCTATGGTAGAAATTCAGTAAACGTGATGGAAAATATTAGAGCGTGTGCCGTTCTCGCTGTTCCCGCAAATATTTCTTATAAAAAAATTAAGAAAATAGTTTTCCCGACCAATTTTAAAACTCAGTTTAACGAGAAAGAAATGAAAACGTTTGTGAAGATTGCGCAACTGGAAAACTCTGCTATTCAAATCTTGCACATAGGAAAAGAGGCGAATCTTTCAGAAAAGCAAAAACACAATAGAAAACAATTAGAAAACTTTTTTAAAGATGCAGAATATACCTATCACTGGCTTGAGAATACGACAGTGAAGGAGGGTGTTCTATCCTTTGTGGACCAACAAAAAAGCGGGTTGATAAGTTTTGTTAATAGAAAGCATTGGTTTTTTGGCAGTGTTTTTTCAAATCCATTGGTTAAAAGTCTTGGCATACATTCCAAAGTGCCAATATTGGCACTTCACGATACGAGAAATTGATTAATTTATGAATAATAATGATATTCAAATAATAAAGCATTCCGGAGAACGGGCTAAATTTTCGATTGAAAAATTGAAAAACTCACTGCGTAAAAGCGGCGCGGAAGAATTATTGGTTAACGAAATTTCCAACCACGTCCGTGATGAACTTTACCAGGGTATATCTACAAAAGAGATATACAATCGTGCCTTTGCGCTTCTCAAAAAAAAGAAAAAAGGCTACGCTTCAAAATATAAACTAAAAAAAGCAATATATGAGTTAGGTCCTACTGGTTTTCCTTTTGAAAAATTTATTGGTGCCCTTCTTTTTTATAGCGGTTACGAAGTAAAGACCGGACAGTTTTTACAAGGAAAATGCGTAACCCACGAAGTAGATGTAGTTGCACATAAAAACGGACAGTATATTGTGGCCGAATGTAAATTCCACAGCGATGAGGGTCGTAATTGTGATGTAAAAATACCGCTCTATATTCATTCCCGCTATCGCGATATTCTCAATTTTTATAGCGATAGAATCAATAGTGAAAAACCGAACGAAGGTTGGGTGGTCACCAATACCCGTTTTACTGAAGATGCCATAAAATATGGCGAATGTGCAGGACTACACCTTTTAAGCTGGGATCTTCCGAAAGATAACGGAATCAAGGATCGTATAGACCGATTGGGACTTTACCCGGTTACAGTTTCTACTTTGCTGAGCCAACGCGAAAAACAGTTTTTGCTCAGCCGCGATGTTGTGCTCTGCAAGCAATTGATCGATGATCATTTCTATCTGGATCATTTGGGAATTTCTGAAAAGCGGAAAGAAAGGATTTTAGAGGAAATTAAAATTTTGTGCAAAAACAACTAGCTATGCAAAAACTAAAAATACACTTTCTCGGCGCAGCCGGAAGCGTAACAGGCTCTAAGTTTTTAATTGAAACCCCCGAGAAAAACATTTTGATAGATTGTGGTATGTTTCAAGGCTTAAAGGAACTGCGCGAAAAAAACTGGGAACAAATGCCAATAGATGTTTCTGCAATAGATGTTGTATTGTTAACCCACGGACATTTGGACCATACAGGTTATTTGCCGCGATTGGTAAAACAAGGTTTCCGAGGAAAGATAATTGGGACCGCTCCAACGCTCGCAATTACAAAAATCATTTTGTTGGACAGCGCTAAAATTCACGAAGAGGAAGCTGAAAAAGCCAATGAAGAAGGATATTCCAAACACAAACCCGCCGAACCGTTTTACAACTTACAAGAAGCTGAGGTTACTTTGGGGTTTTTTCAAGCTAAAGAAAGAGACCAATGGATTGAACTTTCAGAAAATATAAAATATCGGTTTCGATATAATGGCCATATTATTGGTGCCACTTTTATAGAAATGGAAATCTTCGGAAAAACATTTGTCTTTTCGGGAGATATTGGTAGAGAGCACGATCTATTGCTTTTCCCGCCTGAAAAACCGGAATGGGCAGACTATCTTTTCGTCGAAAGCACTTATGGAAACAAGCTCCATCCACAAGAAAGTGTTTCAGATAAATTGGTAGAACTCATCACGAAAACCATCCACAACCGCGGCAATTTGATTATTCCATCCTTTGCGGTTGAGCGTCTGCAGACACTGATGTTTTTGCTTTGGAAACTGTACAACGAAAACCGAATCCCAAACATTCCAATATTTATCGATAGCCCAATGGGCAACAACGTGCTTTCTGTTTTTCAGAATTTTTCCGATTGGCACAAGCTGCCGATGAAGGATTTCAACGCGATGAACAACCGGATGAACATTATAACTTCCTATAAAGACACATGGAAAACCATAGATAACCCACAACCAAAAGTGGTGATTGCCGGTAGTGGAATGGTTACTGGCGGAAGGGTTTTGACCTATTTAAAACAGCTGATAGACAAAACAAACACAACCGTTTTATTAGTCGGTTACCAAGCCGAAGGAACCCGTGGCAGACAAATGCTGGAAGGAGCGCACGAACTAAAATTCTTCGGAAAATATTATCCCGTTAAAGCTGAGATTCACCATATTGAAAGTCTATCGGCACACGCAGACCAACAAGGACTTTTGGATTGGACAAGTAACATTAAGAACATTCCTGAAGAAACATTCCTTATTCACGGCGAACCCACAGCACAGGATGCTTTGCGGGTTAAACTGCGGGATGCTTATGGCTGGAAAGTAACTATTCCGAGGCTGTATGAGACAAAGGAGATTTTGGTTTAATGAATAGTTTTCATTTTCTATCATATCAATTTTTTCACAAATTGCAAAGATTTTTAATCTCCCTTAAAACCTTTTTTGTTCTCAAAGAAGAAATCCCAATTTTTTCCAACAAAAGTGAGTTTTCAAAAAGCTCTTTGGTCAGTATTACATTGTTTTCAATTAGAAGATCTTTTTCGTGTTTTGTCAAAGTTGTCAATGTGGTGATGGGGTAGAGGGCAAACTTATCAACGTTTTGTTTTATTCCGTTGTTTTCTGGATAGTCCCAACTCAATAGATGTAGTCCCACACAATTTGCATAGTCTATAGCATCCTTAGAAAAGCGGGTGTTGGTAACTAACCATCCCTGTTTTAAATGCGATGCTTTCTCGGGGTCTTTGTTCCAGCGTTTCTGAATGTCGAGAAACCTGGAGTTTATGTATAGCGGGACTTTTACGTTGCTCACGGCTTTGGGATCAGCATGGAATTTACATTCCACGGTGTAAGTGTTGCCATCTTTTTCGGCCAGAACGTCCACTTCGTGTGTAACACATTCGCCTTGTATGATAACACCAACTTGCGTAGCATAGCCGTGATGCTTGAGCAATGCGCTAATCAATCGTTCAAAAGGATAGCCTGTTGGGCCCAGATCTAGGATTGCCCGTTTCAAACTGTATTTGGAGGCTGATATTCGATTGAGTTTTTTTAACAGTGAAAAAGCCTTCTTATAGATTTCTTTTGAAAGCATTCCGTCATACAAAGTTGGAATTATGTTTTCAACAATTTCGTCTATTTCACTTTCGGTGGCTTTGCTTCGTCTAAGTGAGGTTTTCAACTTTTCCACATCAAACTCCTCAATATCGCCGTTGAATTTTTTTACTGATATGATTTTAGTCTCCATACTATTTTCAATTAAATTTAAAACCTTAGAATCTCTGTCATTAAACCAAAACGTATAATATCCAGTTGATGTTCAAAGTAAATATTATAATAATCTAAACCGTGATAAAACTTGACAAAGAAGCCAATATCTTCCAAAAATTTTGGATGGTAATAAAATGTAAAGGCCCCACTGAAACGGTTTGTGTCAAAGGTTTTCCAATCATTTATTTCATCAAACATCCATGTGGTTTCAACTTTTACTGAAAAATTGGCCTTTCTTTTCCTGCTGAAAAAACCGCGGTCCAAAGGAAGCTTATAAGCGAAAAACGAATTGTGCCATCTAAGTCCGCTGTACTGTCCCTGCAACTCGTCAAGCATCCAGCTTTTAGGGTGGATTTCCATGGAACTTTTAAAAAATTTCACGGCGTTTACTTCGGAACCGTAGGAAGTATCTATAAAACCTATTTCAAGAAAATTGGTTGCAAAGTTCCCAGATTGCAAATTAATGGAACCATCGCTATTGTAAAAATCACCGTCCTGACCATTGGAATGATGTGCTATTTTTCCAAATAATGTGGTGTGATGGGCCAAATCTGGGTAGCCAAAGAGATAATACATAGACAGCTGCGGAATATAACTTGGCGTTTTTACGGGATAGGACTCTTCGTTAAACATTCTAATGGTAATCTGTGGCGTCAATACCATCATCAACCTTGAGTCTGCTCGTTTTCTGACCACAAAATTGGGGTTGAGGTTGGCCTCAAAAATCAGTGGCTCCAGATTGCCAATGTCTGTGGGAAACGTTATGTAACTATCGCTTTGGTTAATGTGGGCAATCTTGGCTAGGTTCAGTCTAGGAAGGGTATCTGTTTGCTTTTGGGCAAAGGTGCTGGTTATCCACAAAAGAAATAATACTATGTGGAATGAGCGAATCATGTTTTTTTATTTGTAGTTATATAAATAAGTCCCGCAAATAATAAGGTAAAGAGAATCCTGAAAGTCATAGCGCCAATTGTTTGATTTTCATAAAGCCCACCCGTATGGATATGGATATAAAACCCTGCGAATGCGAAAAAAAGGAAGAGAGCTGCGGAAAGCATTAACCAAAAAGCCCATTTTTTTGATTTTATAAATCCATAGGCCACAATTAAATATATAATGCCCATAGTCAAATTTGTCTTTACAATAAAAGGCACATAGTTTCCCTCTTTTGCACGGATGCCAAACCAATCGAATAAGACAGAGCTGCTCATAAATACGGTAAGTAATGCAAAAGCAATTAGTACAATTGCGATAATGTATTTGAATGTCTTATTCTTATCCATGATTTAGCGGTTTAAAATTTCTTTCGGTTTTCCCAATACCACCATTTAGGTTTGTATTGTTCTTTCACCAATCCAAATCTTTTAATGGCATTAATTTTTATGTGTTGCACTACTTCTTCTGCAGAATCGGTAACGAAGATTAGATCCATATCTTCGGGACTTATACTCTCTTCTTTGACCATTAATTCAATATGCTCAATCAATTCCTTATGGTATTCCTTGTCGAAAATAACAATCGGGAAATTTTGGATTATCTGGGTTTGTATTAATGTAATAGCCTCAAAAAGTTCGTCCAAAGTGCCCATTCCACCAGGCATTACCACAAAGGCATACGAGTATTTCATTAATAAAAATTTCCGAACAAAGAAATACGGAATGTCAATCCACTTGTGCAAATATGGGTTTGGTTTTTGCTCAAAAGGAAGAATGATATTTACGCCCACAGAATAACCACCAGCTTCATAAGCCCCTTTGTTGGCGGCTTCCATTATTCCAGGGCCGCCCCCTGTCATAATTGTAAATCCTAGTTTTGAAAGTTCGGCGCCAATCTTTTCAGCATTCTTATAGTGTTCGGAATCTGGTTCAAACCTAGCTGAGCCATATACGGTTACACAAGGCCCTATAAAGTGCATCTTTCTGAAGCCTTTTATAAAATTGTACTGTACTTTAAATGTAAAGAAAAGCTCCTTGAACCTAGAACGCGGTCCTTTAAGAAATGGAGATTCTGTTTTTTGTAAATGATATTTTATTTTGTTTTCCATCAGTTTACTTTTTTATAACTCCAAACGGCCAAACCATTCATTATAATAGCATAAAGCAGTGTCTTTAGCATTTGGGGCAGGATATCCATAAAGCCAGAACCCTTCAACAATACCATTCGCACAATCTCCACAAAATATTTTATGGGGTTGAATTCCGTAACTATTTGTGCCCATTTGGGCATGCTTTCTATTGGCGTGAACAAGCCGCTCATTAAAATAAAAATCACTACAAAAAACCAAGCGATAAACATAGCCTGTTGTTGGGTGTCGGTAAAATTTGAGATTAACAATCCCATCCCGAGGATTACTAAAATATAAATGGAAGTGTAGGCGTATAGCAGTATTAAACTGCC
>JAPKFY010000123.1 GCA_026646335.1 Aequorivita sp.
CAATGAGGCGCCATCCAGCTGGCTATTGTGACTCTGGTCTACCAATTTTACCATGGGGTTCTGTGCTACTTTTATTGAGTCCATAGATTTTTCTGGCGGGGTAACATAAATAAAGATGTCCTGCCCGTAACGGTCGTAATCCATCAGTTTTTTGAGGGTATTCTTAACGCGTATATCTACCCAATCTTTGTGGGTTTCATTACCGTATAAAAAGATAAATTTTTTGGCTTCGCTGATGTTGGAGTAGAGGGATTTGATATTTTCCTGTGGATCGCCGTCTTCGGGATTGAAGATTAAATCTACATTATAATCATTGAGAATCTTTTTAAGATTAAAGGCTTGTTTAAAGTCATCGGTATGTGTGTCTAGCAATACTTTTATAGCGTCTCCTTTTGTTGTTTTACTTTCTAAAGCTTTTTGCGACTGTTTTTCCTGTAACTGTTTGGCATAATCATCGATGAGCATGGACAATTCACCTTCATTTCCACGGACGAACTCGTATTTTTTAGAAGAGAGGGTTCCATCTTCCAACCCTTTTAAAAACTCTTGGTGCTCTTTGTTTTCTATTTTACTGAAATCCGTATCCCTTGAAACCCATATCAATTGTGGGGTTTTCGATTCCAGACCTATTTCCGTTTGCCTTTGAATGTAACGGGCTTCAGTTTCGCCAGGGATTTTTCGACCAGGAAAGGCACCTAAAATATGCACGGCAAATTGTGAACTAGCTATGGCTTCTTTTGCTGTGTTATTATGTGTGGTGACATCGCTAATGGATGAATCCCCAGTAATGACATTGTATCCTTTTCCATTTAAATCGGCGATGATGCCTTCACGTCTATCAAACATAGAGTCATTTACGTCAGAGAGAAATATAGTAAAACTGTTTTCTTTTTTCTTCGGAAGTGGTTTAGGTTCTTTGGCTGTAGTAGTTTCTTTTGAAAAGTCTTCAAAAATATGTACCAAGGCATTGCGCAACTGAATCATTTGAGTGCCAAATTCTGGGCTTGTATTCTTTAGCGGATCACCATAATCATTGTCATCGTGGAAAGGAAAGCCACTGGTGCCGCTTAATTTTTCCAGCCAGTCTGTGTGGGGAATATTAGACATAAAAACGGGAATGATCCGCGAACGGTTCCCCACAGTTAAACCTACTTTTTCTTTGGATACTTTATTGTAGAAATGTTCCAATTCCTTTTTGCAATATTCCGATTGTGGATAGAGTCGGGAATACAGGCAAATCATAATAGCAGACTTGTCTATGGCTTCAGCTATTGAATTATCAAAAACCTCACTGCGGTCCAGATTTTTTGAATCCCACCAAATTTTTATGTCTTTGGAGTGTTTGTTGAGCTTGGTATCCAAATATTTATAAAACTGATCTATCCAGCCATCTTCGTTATCAGTTTCTGATTCATTATCAGCGTGGACATAGCTGATAAAAATGTCATATTCATATCCTGGTATTAATGCCATTGTGTTCTGATTTTAATATCTATTAATAATAGATCGGGTGCTGAGTGTACAGAGGAAAGAATAATATTTTACTAAAATACAAATTTTAAAATAAGTTAACTACTTAATCCCCAACAAAAAGAGCTTGCAAATCTTAGATCATTGCGATATTGAAAAAACTATAACAATCCAACCTATCAAAATCAAAATTTAAGTTTCTTTTAAAACCAGAAATAATTTACCATATTCAAAATTCATATCTTCACGGCTTCAAAATTACAGACCAATCTTTATGAGAAAAGCCCAGAATACCAGCTTAATAATTCTCGCGTTCTTCTCCATCTATGTTATTTGGGGCTCTACCTATATGCTGAACAAAGTGGCGGTAGGGGAGTTGGAGCCTTTCTTTTTAGCTTCCATAAGATATACATCTGCCGGGTTGCTTATATTTATTATTTCCCTGGCTTTGGGCAAGAGCCTTGCTATTACGCGAAAGCAGTTTATGAATGCCTACATCGTTGGTGTACTCTTTCTTTCCTTCGGCAATGGGGTAATTGTATGGGCCCTGAAATATGTAGATAGCGGTTTTGCAGCTCTGGAAATTTCCGCACAACCTTTAGTAGTTTTACTGCTGATGCGACTCTTGCAGGGCAAACGCATCAAGGCAATGTCCTTGGTAGGCGTTGGCTTGGGTATTTTAGGAATATTTCTCCTCGTTGGCCAAAAACAGATTATTGCCAATGAAGATACCCTAATGGGGATGCTGATGATCTTTGGTTGTATGCTCAGTTGGGCCTACGGCAGTCTTTTTGTTGGCAAAGCAGACCTTCCTAAGAATTTCTTTGTAAACACAGGCTACCAAATGTTCACTGCGGGCATCACGCTTGCCATTGCTAGTTTTCTATTTGGAGAACAATGGATTGCACCAACCCACTGGGGGCAGCCCGTACAATTAAGTATGGTGCTTTTAATAATCTTTGGAAGCATCGTTGCATTTACCTCTTTCAACTATTTGCTGAAAACTGTTTCGCCGGACAAAGTTGCAACTTCCACCCTCGTAAACCCAATTATTGCACTCTTCTTAGGCTGGTATATATTAAATGAACAGATTACCACCCAATCCATTATTGCTGCTGCCGTACTTTTAACGGGAGTGTATTTCATCAATACGACCAAGACTTCGCTAACTATCCCGAGGTTTTCCGGCAAGATGAAGAAGGACGATAAGGCCTAAATTTACTAGGATAAATAAGTGATTTTTATTTTGTAGGAAAAAAGGGCAATTTTCTTACATTTTAAGGACTTTGCTATGGCTTTGCTATGGAGTATCTACGGGTGCTCCCTGAATTAACATTGCCTTAACCCCTTTTAAACATCGGTATAAATACCTTTACGTAATTCAAAGAAATTTGGTGACGGATTTCCTTTCCCAGTAAGATTCAATTTAAATCAAATACATAAAACTATAAATTCAATGGCTACAAGCACAAAAGCATACGGCGTACAAAGCGAAAAAGACAAGCTTAAACCAATGGACATCCAGCGCAGGGATGTGGGGGATGAGGATGTAAAACTTGACATTACCTATTGTGGCGTGTGCCATAGTGACATCCACACCGCTAGAAATGAGTGGGGCGGTTCAAAATATCCCGTAGTTCCTGGGCATGAAATTATTGGCCACGTTACCGATGTGGGCAAAAACGTAAAAAACTTCAAAATAGGCGATGTAGTTGGCGTTGGTTGTTTGGTAGATTCCTGCCAGGAATGTGCCCAATGTAAAAATGATATGGAGCAGTTCTGTGAAAAAGGGGCAACCTTCACCTACAATAGCGCTGATAAACACTTAAAAGGCCAGCAGACCTTCGGTGGCTATGCTACCAGTGTAGTAGTGGACCAAGAGTTTATCCTCAACATCCCGAAAAATCTTGACGAAGCAGGCGCAGCACCTTTGCTGTGTGCAGGCATCACCACTTGGTCGCCACTTAGCCATTGGAAAGTAAAAAAAGGGGATAAGGTTGGCGTTATTGGTCTTGGCGGCTTGGGCCATATGGGCGTTAAATTTGCCAATGCTTTGGGGGCACACGTTGTAATGATTACTACTTCACCCTCAAAAGCAGCAGATGCGAAAAAACTGGGAGCCCACGAGGTGCTTATCAGCAAAAACGAAGCGGAAATGGCGAAACACAAAGGCACCTTCGACTTTATCTTGAACACCATACCCGTAGGGCACAAGATGGACCCATACATCGGCTTACTGAAGATTGATGCCACCATGGTATTGGTTGGCGCCGTAGAGCCTTTAGAACCGTTTCATGGCGGTGGCATCATTATGGGCCGCAAGCGTATTGCAGGCTCCTTGATTGGCGGTATAAAGGAAACTCAGGAAATGCTGGATTTCTGTGGGAAACACAATATTGTATCAGATATTGAGCTGATTGATATGAAAGACATAAACACTGCTTATGACCGTGTGGTAAAGGCAGATGTGAAATATCGTTTTGTGATAGATATGGCTTCGCTTAAAAAGTAAACTGTTTTACCACAGAGACACAGAGGACACAGAGAAAAATACGATCCTCTGTGTCCTCTGGGTTTTTTTAACCACTCTATTTCCTAAAACACAACAAATCTATTAACGCAGAGAACCTTCTGGGAATTTAACTTTATCTGGCGCCTCGTTCAACAGCGGTAGGGCATATTTCAAAATACGGTTCCTGCGGCCCGTAGTATCTAATGGCTCCACAGGATAAGAAATCACGGCTTCCATCCAGGCAAACGTATTTATCCTAAAATAAACAGCTGGTTCCCATTGCTTGTGTTTTTGGGCTGCAAACTCTGGATAACACTCCTTAAAATCTCTGCGGGAGGCCTCTAAAAGGCACTTCTCCACAAACTGCAAGTCGCTGGTATATGCAACTTGAAGGGGAGTTTCATTCCATATAAACGGAATATCGGGCCCTGAATAATTAATAACTTCCTCTCTTAATATCAAACTATTTGGAAAACGGATTACTCGACCACTTTTTCTGTCGTTTACCAGATAATCCCCACTGCATTCCAAAATAGAAGTATCCAAATAACTTATTTCAACCACATCACCTCGGAACCCTTTTATTTGAATGCGATCGCCTACAAGGTACGATCTGCGAAAAACCAAATAGACCCATGCAATAAAGGATGCTATTGGGGCCTGCAAGGCAAAACCCACAACCAAGGAAATTAATCCAAAACTAAAAGCCGCCGCATAGAGATTCTGAAATAGAAAGGAAGCTGCCACAATAAGGCTGAATACTATGGCAAGAAACCGGATAATTCGCAATAGGTTATACTTTTCTCCTTCAATGTGGCTTTGGGTGTTGACTAGCCTGCTAATTATTTTGCTTATCATAAAGATTAAGGCTATCATAAACAAGCTCAAGCTCAAATTTTTCAGGAAAGGAGCGTACTCATCCCAAGGGTCAAAAAACTTTAAATCCATCAAATAATGTATGGCTATAAACAACCCCGCCATTACCCCATAAATCGCAATCCAACGCTTATATCTGTGAACTTTCATACTGTTTTGGTTCTATTTAGATGTGTAAAAATAGAGTATCTCTTTTAAATTAAGGATATCTTTTAAACATACAACATTTTCAGCACTTCGCGCGCTTCTTACAAGGAGGAAACTACAATTATGGCATAGGTCTCGGGGTAGGTTAGGGGTTTTAAGTATATTTGGAAGAGCAAGCTAAAAAGATGTGCTTTGCGTGGCGTCTATACTCTTGTTGTGCATCTATTAAAAGCATATAATCAAAATTCAACCAATGGAAAAAATTTGGGTACTAGTACTGGCAATATCACTTTTTTTAATAATCACTTTTATTTATTGGAGGTTTACGCGTGGTTACATCAAAGCCAAATACGGTGAAAATTACAAAATATGGGGAGCGAGAACTTTTTATTGGCAGGATGCAATATATATCTGTGCAGGGATTACGTTTCTAATATTGGTTCTTTTAAAATGGACTAATGTTTTTAGTTTTTAAAGGGCTGTCTCTACCTACGCTGAAAAAGCTTGTACCTTCATTAGTTCGTTACGCATCAGACAAAAACCGTGTGTAATTATCACATTTGTAACATTTTAGCGTATATTTCGTCATGTAAACATCAACATTAAAAAAACATGACAATTTTAGTAGTAGGTGCAAGTGGTGCAACAGGAAGACATTTAATTGAGCAACTTCTAATTCAAGGACACAACGTTAAGGCAGTTGTAAGATCTCCGGAAAGAGTACCGGATTCATGGAAAAGTAATGCACGTTTAAAAATCATTACTGCTAGCCTCTTAGAGTTGAGTGCTAAAGAAATGCAGGAACTTACTCTTGACTGTGATTCAGTTGCATCCTGTCTTGGACATAATTTGAATTGGAAAGGCATCTATGGGCAACCCAGAAAACTGGTAACAGATGCTACTCGTAGGCTTTGTATTGCTATAGAAGCCAATAACCCAGAAAGTCCTATTAAATATGTTTTGATGAACACTACTGGCAATCGGAATCGCGATTTAAATGAACCTATTTCATTTGCCCAAAAATGCGTTATTGGGCTTTTGAGACTACTCTTGCCTCCTCACGTTGACAATGAAAAAGCAGCAGATTATTTGCGAACACAAGTTGGACAGAACAACCAATTCATAGAATGGGTAGCAGTACGACCAGACGGCTTAATGGATGAAGGTGAAGTAAGCGATTACGAAATACACCCTTCTCCAATAAGAAGTGCAATTTTTAACGCTGGCAAAGTCAGCCGTATAAATGTTGGTCATTTTATGGCAAGTTTAATCAGTGATGGCAATTTATGGAATAAATGGAAAGGGCAAATGCCTGTAATATACAGCAAGTCGTCTCCAAATTAAAAAGTCTTTATTCTATTGCATCTAAAAAAAGTATGGCAAAAAGTCAAACAAAACGAATACTCAGAATAGTATTTCTTCTTGCAAGCATAAGTTCTTTGTGGTTCGTACCATGGGTTTTGGTAAAGGCATGGATTTTACCACTGCCAGATACGGTTCAAGAACAAGTAGATGAAGCAATTGGCCTTGGATTGGACGGCATGATTGTTTACGTGGACCAAGCTGGGAAACCCCCGGAGTTTTATGCCGTAGGCTGGCAAGACCGAGAAAATAAAATTCCAGCCTACCCGGAAGCTTTGTTTAAGATAGCCAGTATTAGCAAGTTATATGTTGCAGTTGCTGTCGCTAAAATGGTGAATGACAAACAGTTGTCTTTGGATAAAACGCTTGCTGATTACTTGCCAGAACTGGCGGGAAGAATTGAAAATGCTGATAAAATCACCTTGCGGATGATGGTGCAGCACAGAAGCGGTATTCCCAATTATACCGACACCCCTGGCTATTGGGAAGATCCACCGAGAGCCAATAGAGAAAATCTTGAATTGGTGTTGGATAAACCAGCTGACTTTGAACCTGATAAAAAATACAGCTATTCAAATACGAATTATTTGTTGATAGGCGAAATCCTTGATAAAACATTGGGTTATAGCCATCACCAATATATCAAGAGTGAAATTTTAAACCCGCTCAGGCTGAAAAACACATACAGTTTGCTAAGTGAAGTGGATATAGACGACATTATGAGTGGGTATGACGTAGGTTACGACAGTGATCTAAAGTATAATGATTTTATAAGCCCTGCCGGCTCAATGATTGCAACGGCAGAGGAGGTGGGAATATTCTTGAGGGCATTGAACAATGGCTCTTTGTTAACCGATAATGAGCAAGCTATTTATTCATCAATTTATGAATATGAACACACAGGTTTACTGCCAGGATATTCTAGTATTGCCAGGTATCACAAAGATATTGATGCGGTGGTTGTTCAGTTTGTAAATACAAGTGGTGGTTACTCTTGGAATTTATCTGAAATAGTATATAATTGCATTATTAAAATACTAAGACGTAAAAGAACTCATAATATTGTAGCAGTTATTAAAACCTAGCATTGCACTAGTTCACATTAGCAACGGATGCCCCTTGAAATCCTAATATCATATAAAATGGACATGACATATTACAAGTAATTTGAAGTTTAGGTTGCCTATCTTTACTTTTCTCAATAAATAAAAATCATTGAATTATGACGACTGTAAGCAACCCAAAGGTAACGCTCTTGGAGGATGGAGAAAAGATGACTATAAAGCAGATGGAAGCAAATTCCGGACAACTTTTACCCAAGCATAAGGCATCAGACGAGTCGGTGGTGGTTGTGATAGAAGGGGAGTGTGTTTTAAAATTTGCCGAAAAGGATCATTTATTAACGCAGGGCGACAGTTTGGTTATACCAGCAAATGTGTGGCATCAAATTATGGTCAATGAGGATTTCAAGGCGCTTCATGTGATGCCAAAAGACATACTTTTTGAATTTGCGAAATAAATATTCTCGCTTGTTCAGGCTTCCCGCTCTTAATTGCATTGCCGATAAACCACGGTAATCTAGCTTTTGTAATTTTTTCAATTAAAATGGTTGTGCATTCATTTATTTGCATACATTTGCCCCACATATAAAAATACAAATGAACAACCAAAATATTATTCCTTCAATTATTATTGCAAATGTGATTATCACATCTGCAACGGGAAGGTTATAGTATATTTTCAATATGTGTCGTCCTAAATAATCGATACAGATTACTGAATAAAAATAATTAATTAAACACCTGCAAAAACGTTTTTGCAGGTGTTTTTTCTTTTATAGGTTCTCATTGCTATTTCATTT
>JAPKFY010000124.1 GCA_026646335.1 Aequorivita sp.
GGACGTACGAAAAGCTCGGCGTCCCTCTCGAGGAGCGGGCGATCCTCGCGGGCGTCGCCGTCGACGCCGTCTTCGACAGCGTCTCCGTGGCGACGACGTTCCGCGAGAGCCTCGCGAAGGTCGGCGTGATCTTCTGCTCGTTCTCCGAGGCCGTGCACGAGCACCCGGAGCTGGTGAGGAAGTACCTCGGCTCCGTCGTCCCCTACACCGACAACTTCTTCGCGACGCTCAACTCGGCCGTCTTCTCGGACGGCTCCTTCTGCTTCGTGCCGAAGGGCGTCCGCTGCCCGATGGAGCTCTCGACCTACTTCCGGATCAACCAGCCCGACCTTTCAGCCGAAAAACGATAAAATAGGGTTTGTAAAAGAGCTGGTTTCCGTACCGTCAGACTCCACATATTCATTGACACTGTTTAAGGAAATGCCAGATTACAAACTTGCGCGGCCAAACCAAGTGGGCAAAAATCACATTATTTTTGGTTATGAAGGACATGCGGATAGTTTGGATGTTAAAGTGCTTTCAGAAGTTCCACAGGATTATGTTTCCGCAATTTTTAAAGACGAAAAGAAAGACACGCTCCACTATTGGTTTAAACCTGCCATTGAAACTGATTCGTTGATTTTTAAGGTTGCGAAAGGAAATATAATTGATACGGTCACCGTTCGGATGCGCGAACTTTATAAAGATTCGCTAAACATTTCGGCAGTAAAAACGGGTGTTTTAAAATTGAAGGATACCTTTAAATTGCGCGCCAACACTCCCTTGGTTTCTTTTGATGCTGAAAAGTTTCAAGTAATGGCGAAAGATTCGTCCTTGGTTGAAGCTACGATTCTATTGAACAGGAAAAACAACTGGGCCGAAGTTTTTTTTCCAAAGAAAGAAGAACAAAGTTACTCCATAAAACTCTTGCCTGGAGCAATGACAGATTTTTTTGAAAAAAGCAACGACACGCTCCAATTTAGTATAAACACACGGCTTGCTTCAGACTATGGAACACTGAACCTTACTTTAATAAACGTAAATCGTTTTCCTATTCTTGTGCAAATGGTGGATAGCAAGTACAAAGTTGTTGCTGAAGGATATTTATCCGAAAACAAAACGGTGTTTTTCGACGAACTTTCTCCAGACAAATATTTTCTTAGAATTATTTATGACGACAACCAAAACCGAAGATGGGATACGGGAAGTTTCCTAAACCGAATGGAGCCAGAAAAAATAATCTATTACCCCAAACAGATTGAAGTGCGTGCCAATTGGAGCTTGAATGAGACTTTTACGTTAAAGTAAAACCGTCTCGATCCTTTAAAAATTGCAGCTTTTTTCTGTTGCTTTCAACATGTTCTTTTTCCAAAACCACAGTTTCGGTAAAATCCTTTTCAAAAGATGTTGTGGAAATTTGCTTCCCCAAAACATCATAAACTGAGGAATGGCCAATGTATTCGTGGTCGTTTCCATCAAAACCCATTCGGTTTACGCCAATGCAGTATGTCATATTTTCTATGGCTCGGGCGCGAAGCAAAGTATCCCAAGCGAGAATACGTGTTTTTGGCCAATTTGCAACATAAATCAAAACATCGTAATCTTCCGTATTCCTTGCCCAAACAGGGAAGCGAAGGTCGTAACAGATTAACGGACAAATTTTCCAACCTTTATAATCCACGATCAGTCGTTCGGTTCCGGCTATATAGGTTTCGTTTTCCTTAGCTAAAGTGAAGGTGTGTTTTTTGTCATATTTTTTATAACTCCCATTTGGAAAAACGAAAAATAGACGGTTGTAAAAATGATTGTTTTCAGAAATAATAACACTTCCGGTAATGGCGGTGTCGTGCTTTTCCGCTTTATTAATCATCCATTGTAAAGTTTTGCCATTATTAGGTTCGGCAAGTTTTTTTGCATTCATTGAAAAGCCTGTTGTGAACATCTCGGGGAGAATAATCAAATCTGTTTTGCCTTCAATATTCTTTATTTTATCGGAAAACATGGCGCGATTTGCTTCCGCATTTTCCCAATGGAGCTCGCTTTGGATAATTGTTATTTTTAACGTATTGTCCATTTTATTGAGAATTAATTTTTTTTAAAATCGTTGCCGCTTCTGCCAATGTTTGATCCGTTTTCGCAAAACAAATGCGTATTTGTTTGAAATCTTTTCCACTTTCATTGAAAACGGAAGTTGGGATTGTCGCTATTTTGAATTTCTTCGTAAGCCTTTCCGCAAAAGCGATATCACTTTCTTTTGAAATTTCTGAAAAATCGAGCATTTGAAAATAGGTACCTCTTGAAGGAATAATTTTGAAGTTGGAACCTTCCATTAAATGCAAAAAGAAATCGCGTTTTTGCTGATAGAAATCGGAAAGTTTTAAATAGTGGCTTGCATCTTTTAAATAAGTTGCAAATGCTTTTTGAAAGGGATGGTTTACGCAGAAAACAACGAATTGATGCACTTTTTGAAATTCCTTCATCAACTTTTCGGGTGCCGCGCAGTAGCCCATTTTCCAACCGGTATTGTGAAAAGTCTTGCCAAAGGATCCAGTGACAAAGCTTCGGGCGACCAACTGCGGAAATTTTGAAGCACTTTGATGCACATTTTCATCAAAAATGATGTGTTCATAAACTTCATCACTTAAAACCAATAAATCATTTTTTTCTGCCAAATTCTGCAACTGAAGCATATCGTCTTTAGAAAATAACATTCCGCTTGGATTGTGCGGACTGTTGATGATAATCATTTTAGTTTTTGAGGAAATTTTATCTGCAACTTCTTGCCAATCTACTGTGTAAAAAGGAGGTTTCAGTTGAATTGGAACTACTTTTCCTCCGAAGAGTTCCACTGTTGGCGCATAACAATCATAGGCTGGAGTGAAAATAATTACTTCGTCATTTTTGCTGATTGTAGCTGCGATTACAGTAAAAATAGCCTGTGTGGCACCAGCTGTTATTGTGATTTCAGTTTCGGGATTGTAAAAGGGATTGTGAAGGTTTTCGATCTTTTTTGAAATTTCCATCCGCAGCTCAAAATCGCCTTGCATTGGGGCATATTGGTTAAAACCATCTCGCATTGCTTGATCAACCAAAGCATTCAAAACTGGATCGCTGGGAAAGTTTGGAAAACCCTGCGAAAGGTTTAAGGCGTTATGTTCAGCCGCCATTTTGCTCATTTTGGCGAAGATGGAAGTTTCTATATTTGGCAGTTTTGAGTTAATCATTTTGTCCGGTGTTTATGTTAACCAAAATATCGTTTATGCATTTGTCCAAGTTAGTCTTTATTTCGTTTGTCCAAAAACGGAAAACAGCATAACCCATTTCTTCGAGATTTGCGTTCACTTCGCGGTCGCGCTGCATATTTCTTTCAATTTTTGGAATCCAAAATCCGCGATTACTTTTTAGGGCTTCTTTCCGTTCCGGCCAATTGTAACCGTGCCAAAATTCGCCATCAATAAATATGGCAAGCTTGTATTTTTGAATCGAAAGATCAGGTTTTCCGGGAAGTTTTTTGCTGTCCACGCGATACCGAATGCCTTTTTTCCAAAGTGCTTTTCTGAAAAGTATTTCCGGCTTCGTATTCTTCCCACGGATTTTGCCCATCATTTTTGAGCGTTTTTTTGTGGTGTAGAAACCGGATTCCTCGTTGAATCTTGGGACTTTTATTTTTTCTTCTTCATAAGCCATCATTCAATTAAAGTAACAATAATTTTGAATTTTCAAAAGTTAAAAAATTTCAAACAAAAAACCCTCATTCCGAAACTTCGGGACAAGGGTTTTAATTTCAAAAAATCGCAAATCTAAAATCTACAATCGTTATTTATTAATATCTGTAATACTCAGGTTTAAAAGGACCTTCAACTGCTACGCCAATATAATCGGCTTGTTCCTTGGTAAGTTCCGTAAGTTCAACCCCAATTTTTTCAAGGTGAAGTTTCGCTACTTTTTCATCCAAATGCTTTGGAAGCATATACACTTCGTTTTCGTAGTTTTCACCGTTTTTCCAAAGTTCAATTTGTGCCAAGGTTTGGTTGGTAAAACTGTTACTCATCACAAAACTTGGGTGACCAGTGGCGCAACCAAGGTTTACCAAACGGCCTTCAGCTAAAAGGATGATGTCTTTTCCGTTGATTGTGTATTTATCAACTTGTGGTTTTATTTCCACTTTTGTGTTTCCGTGGGTTTTGTTCAACCAAGAAACAGCGATCTCATTGTCAAAATGCCCAATGTTACAAACAATTGTTTTGTCTTTCATCGCTTCAAAATGCTCAGGACGAATAATGTCTTTATTTCCAGTAGTAGTGATAACGATATCTGCTGTTTTTACAACAGTTTCAAGTTTTTTCACTTCAAAACCGTCCATTGCCGCCTGTAGCGCACAGATTGGATCAATTTCGGTAACGGTAACGATACTTCCGGCTCCTTTAAAAGAAGCAGCAGTTCCCTTACCAACATCTCCATAACCACAAACAACAACGCGTTTTCCGGCCATCATTATGTCGGTTGCGCGACGGACTGCATCCACAGCACTTTCGCGGCATCCGTATTTATTGTCGAATTTACTTTTGGTAACGCTATCGTTAATATTGATTGCTGGCATTGGCAAGGTGCCTTTTTTCACTCTTTCGTAAAGACGGTGAACGCCAGTAGTAGTTTCTTCAGAAATACCTTTTACGCCAGCAGCAAGTTCTGGATATTTGTCCAAAACCATATTGGTAAGGTCGCCACCATCGTCAAGAATCATGTTTAACGGTTTGCGATCTTCGCCAAAGAAAAGAGTTTGCTCAATACACCAATCAAATTCCTCTTCATTCATGCCTTTCCAAGCGTAAACTGGAAATCCAGCAGCAGCAATTGCAGCAGCGGCGTGGTCCTGGGTTGAAAAAATGTTACAAGAACTCCAAGTAACTTCAGCGCCCAAAGCTTTTAAAGTTTCAATAAGTACCGCAGTTTGAATAGTCATGTGAAGACATCCAGCAATGCGAGCACCTTTAAGAGGCTGCTCGTTTCCGTATTCTTCACGCAAGCTCATAAGCCCTGGCATTTCAGCTTCGGCAAGCTCAATCTCTTTTCTTCCCCAATCTGCCAGGGAAATATCTTTTACTTTAAACGCCGTGTAAGGCACAGTTTTCGTTGACATATTTGTTATATTTATACCCGCAAACGCGGACATTTATTAAAAATTAATTATCTGGTTTTAAGTCTGCAAAACTACGAAATATCCTTTAAAAGTATATGCCACTTTACAAAACTATAACAGTTAACCCCACAACTAAAGTCTTCATTTGGAAGATTGAAGAGTCTTTTGAAGCACTTTCCGAAGGAATTCAGCTTACCGAAAATTGTGCAAACCGTGTGAACAATATGAAAAGTGAGCTGCACCGCCGCGGGTTTATGAGTATTCGGCATTTAATGGCTTTGGAAGGTTATACAGACTTCGATTTGTATTATGACGAAAACGGAAAGCCGCATTTAACGGGCGATAAGCATATTTCCATAACGCATTCCTTCAACTTTTCGGCAATTATTATCAGTGATACTGAAGTTGGGATTGATATTGAAAAGCAACGCAACAAAATTCTTAAAATCGCACATAAATTTACCCCGATTGAGGAATACCGAACCATCGCAAACGATGACGCACTGATGCGCAAACTTACCATTGTTTGGTGTGCAAAGGAATCATTGTATAAAAGTTTTGCCGAAAAAGGCGTTAGCTTTTTGGAAAATATTTACGTTGAAGAATTTATGTTGGAAGATTATAAAACTACTGCTACTGTCACTTATGAAGACAAGCAGCAAAAATACAACGTTGATTATCTTGAATTTGAAGGCTTCACTTGTGCCTATGCGCTTATTTCTGAAAAATAGTAGATGGAAGGACCGTTTTACAAATCTTTTCTGAAATCGGTTGCCGGAAAGGAAAAGCAACTCACCATTTTGATTGATCCTGATAAATTCGATGTTTCTCAAACGAAATCTTTTTTGAATAAAATCCCGAGGGAAACCACCCACCTTTTTGTAGGGGGAAGTACGGTAACGAATGATGAAACAGAAAAAACCGTAAAAGCGCTTAGAGCTGAAACGAAACTTCCAATTTTTCTTTTCCCTGGAGATTATTCACAAATTACGCCGTTGGCTGATGCCCTTTTGTTTTTGACATTGCTTTCGGGAAGGAATGCCGAATATTTGGTTGGTCAGCAAGTAAAATCAATTTCAAAACTGAGAGAT
This sequence comes from Aequorivita sp., assembly GCA_026646335.1. Taxonomy (GTDB): domain Bacteria; phylum Bacteroidota; class Bacteroidia; order Flavobacteriales; family Flavobacteriaceae; genus Aequorivita. The sequence continues at coordinate 6,211 of JAPKFY010000124.1, forward strand.
TCTTCGTTGGAAATTATTCCCACAGGCTATATTTTAATTGATGGTGGAAACGATTCCGCAGTTTCAAGAGTGACCCAAACGGAACCACTTCCGCAGGAAAACCTTGAACTGATTGTAAACACAGCTTTGGCCGGACAATTTATGGGAGCCAAACTAATTTATTTGGAAGCAGGAAGCGGGGCTAAATTTTCCATAAAACCCGAAATCATTTCCGAAGTAAAAAAAGCTATCAAGATACCTTTGATTGTTGGCGGCGGTATAAAAACGGAATCGCAAAAAGAAATTGCCTATGGTGCAGGAGCAGATATGGTTGTTATGGGAACGGCATATGAGTAAATCCCAAATTTCAAAAAACCAAATTCCAAAAACTGTTTCATATTTCCACTAAAATATTCAATTAAGCTACCTTTGGAATTTGGAATTTGTTTTTTTGAAATTTAAAATATAAACAATGAAAATCTCAGTAGAATTAACCCTCACGCCATTACAGGACGATTTCGAACCCGCAATCATCAATTTCATAAAAAGTCTTCGAAATTCAGGGCTTACCGTTTTGGAAAACCCTCTAAGCACACAGGTTTATGGCAATTATGATGAGGTGATGAGCCTGCTCCAAAAAGAAATGAAGATAGCATTGCAAGCCGTTGAAAGAGGCTTGCTTTACATAAAAATAGTGAAATCAGACCGCAGCGACTATGAGCCCCATTTTTGATTGGTTTTTTGCGCAGTACAGAGACATTCCAACCTATTTGGTAACCCTGGAAATCATTGCCGTTATTTTTGGTTTTTTGAGCGTTTGGTATGCCAAACAGGACAATATTCTTGTATACCCAACTGGGATTGTTAGCACTGCGATTTTTGTTTACATCCTCGCTATTTATACGCTTTTGGGCGATATGATGATTAACGGGTATTACTTCGCGATGAGCATTTACGGTTGGTACATTTGGACCCGAAAAGTGGACGAAACACATTATACGCCAATAACCAAAACCACAAAAAAGGAAAACAAACAGACAATCTATATATTTATCGCAACGCTGATATTTGTTTTCGCCATATATGAATATTTTGAAAAATGGAACAGTTGGACCGCTTATGTTGACACACTTACAACTGCCATTTTCTTCGTAGGAATGTGGCTGATGGCGAAAAAGAAACTTGAAAATTGGATCTATTGGATAATTGGCGACATCATTTCGGTGCCGCTCTACCTTTATAAAGGACTTGTTTTTACTTCGTTCCAATATCTTTTATTCACTATTATTGCCATATACGGATACCGCGCGTGGAAGAGAAACTTGAACATACCCGAAACCAGTCTGCTAAATTGATAAAAGTAGTTTTATACGGCCCCGAATCTACGGGAAAGACCACTTTGGCAAAACAGTTGGCGGAACATTACAACACACTTTGGGTACCCGAATATATGCGCGAATACCTTCAGAAAAAGTGGGATGCTAAAAATGAATTGGTTTCAAAGGAAGATTTAATCCCTATTGCAAAAGGACAGTTGAAACTTGAAAAGGAAGCTTCCCAAAAGGTTGAAAACCTGCTTATTTGCGACACCAATTTGCTGGAACTTAAAGTGTATTCCGAATATTATTACAATGGATTTTGTCCTTCGGAAATAAAAATAGAAGCAACCAAAAATAAGTACAGCATCTATTTTTTAACTTATATTGACACGCCTTGGGATCCAGATATTTTGCGTGACCGTCCAAACAATCGCGAGGAAATGTTTTGTATTTTCGAGGCCGAATTGAAAAAACAGAATTTTCCTTATCAAATTTTAAAGGGAAACGAAATGGAACGATTTAAAAAAGCTGTCAAAATTATTGATGAATTGCTGAAGAAGAACTAAAATGTTTACTGAAAAGAACATACAACAAATAAAAGCTCACGGTCTTTCCGAAGCCAGTGTTAATGTCCAACTTCAAATATTTGAG
>JAPKFY010000125.1 GCA_026646335.1 Aequorivita sp.
GGTGTTCCGCTCACGAGGTTTTCCGTAAGTTTTTCCACCACCAAGTATTATTTGTAATTGTGTTCATTGTTTGAAGTTCAAATATAGAAAGGTTTTTTAAAAAAAATTCATTATGATAATTTTTTTTAAAATTTTGTTTCGCTTTGTTCATATTGTTTAATTTTACCAAAAAATTAAAAAAAATGGCAGATTTGACCCAACAGCAGTGGTGTGAACAATGTAATAAGGATGATAATGCAGTAATTCTAGACGTGCGCACCGATGCCGAATTTGATGACGGCTACATTCCAGGAGCTTTGCATATGGACGTTCAAAACACTGCGCAGTTTTACGAAAATGCCAAAGCCTTGGACACCTCTAAAAACTATTATATCTACTGCCGCTCTGGAGGTAGGAGTGGTTATGCTTGTGCTCTTTTCAATTCTTTGGGGATAAAAAACACCTACAATCTTGTGGGTGGAATTATGGAATATGAAGGCGAAACCATTAATTAAATTTATAAAAAGATGAAAAAGCTATCGATACTTTTTGGACTAACTGTTATACTTTTTTTCACCGCTTGCAAAGACAATAGCGTTGCGCAGGAAATTCGTGTTTTAACACCAACAGAATTCCACGATTCTATAGCAAGCAAAACGGTACAATTGATAGATGTGCGCACCCCAGAAGAGTTTGCGGAGGGCCATCTTGACAACGCCCTGAACATCAATATCTCTGAGACTGATTTTATTACAGAAGTTGAAAAGTTAAACTTAGATGAACCAATTTACCTTTATTGCCGAAGTGGGAAAAGAAGTGCAAAAGCTTCTTTGATTTTAAAAGACGTTGGCTTTAAGGAAATTTATGATATGGAAGGTGGTTTTCTGCACTGGGAAAGCGACGGGCTTCAGGCAAAGCATTAAATTTAATTTCCTATAAATTTAAATCCTGCTGAAATAAGACTGTAGTGCAAACCGCTATCGCGTTTGTAATAATCGTATTTTAAATCTACACTTTTCAGCCCAAAATTTGCCAATTTCAGCTTTGTAAAAATATCTGTATAGCTAACTCCAAAACCGTATTGGTTTGCTGAAAATTCAGATAGATCATAATCTGAAGTATAAAATTCATCTGAAGATAGGGCCAAGTTATAAGGATAAAAATAATCTGCTGCAGTTTGATTGTAAAAGCGATAACTGGGATAAAGCGTGAATTTATCAGTAATTTTTAGAGGAACTTCAATACTAGCGGTATGTGAGTTTATTCCCCAATCATCAAAATAGTAGCGATAATAGGTGCGAACGACGAACATTTCATTTATAAAATAATTCAATCTTCCGCCAATTGCCGTTTTAAAACGTGTGTCGGGCAATCGCTCAATATCATCCGCCAGCTGAAAATTTTCGCGAAAACGATCTGGAAGATCACTAAAGTAAACCCTTTGGAAAGGAGTGGACAGCAAACCCTGCTGCTGCACTAAATCTAAGGAAAGTGCACCTTGAAGATTTTTTGAAAGTATTTGTGAAAATCCAAAACCGAGCGAATACGAATTTCGGTTTTTCTGATCCAATCCAATAAAAGTAGAAGATTCGCGCAGTTCAATTGGGTATAATAACTTCCAACTATCCAAATAGACATTTGCGTGAATACTTACCTCTGTGTTTTTTTCATTAAAAAGTTTGGTGTAGTTTCCGCCAAAACCCAAGGAGAAATAATCATATTCTGAGGATGCTGAAACCTTGGCACTTACTATATTATTTCTGTCATCACTACTGTGGGAATAACCTACATTCCCACCAAACCATACATCGCTTGCCGAAGCACCTGATGATGCTACAAAAGGATCAGCAGGGCTGCCACTGTCAAAAGGATCGATATTACTTGATGAGGCAGAGGTGTAAGCAGAGATACCTGCGTCAATAGTCAAAACATCATCGTCATTTAAAGGGATTGCTACTACAATCGTTGGTGTTAAATCGGTTAATTTTTCTGTCCCAATACCGCCACTTACAGCCGCATTGTCGCCATCTTGGCTGTAATAGCTTGCGAGAAAGTCTAATTCTGGGGCTTCAAGTACGCGTTTTTTATATGTTGAAGTGGAGTCCTGTGCAAAGATTGTCGCTGAAAAAAGAACGATAAATAAACCGAATAAATTCTTCATAAAAAATACTAATTACAGCCGCAACCACCGCCAGTTTTACCTCCGTTAGCACCTGACGCAGCTTCGCGATATGCCTGCGCGTTAATTTCAAATCTGTCAACGGCTTTGCCCCCCAAAACCATATCGGGGTCATTGAGGTTTACTTTTTCGTATTCTTTTACAACCGTACAAGAATTCAAAGTTCCCAATGTTATGATTCCTGAAAGCAGTAGTAGCTTTTTCATGTTTTTTGGCTTCCTAGTTTTTTAAAGTTTCGATTTCTATGTTTTTTGAAGAGGAAATTTCACCTTTTTCATCAATAACGATGCATTCTATTTTTGGCAATTGGTTTATAAAATCAATTCCAACGTCCTTTCCCATCACAAAAATTGAAGTGGCCAAAGCATCGGCTATTTCGGCTTTGGGGGCAAATACTGTAACGCTGATAATTCCAGTTGCGGGATACCCGGTTCGGGGATCAATAATATGGGCGTAACGAACACCATAAAAAGTAACGTATTTCTCGTAATTGCCGGAGGTTACTACGGCATTATCGTTTAACGGTAGTAGCGCAAAAGCCTTGTTTTTGTCCATGGGGTTGGTGATTGCCACTTTCCAAAATTCGCCGTCTGGTTGTTTACCCCAAGTGTTCATATCGCCGGAAGCGTTTATGATTCCCGCGGCAACTCCTTTTTCCATCAAAAGTTTTTTGGCTTTGTCTGCCGCATATCCTTTGCCTATGGCACCAAAGCCTATTTTCATTCCCTCCAATTTCAGAAAAACGGTAAAATCTTCAGGATCAAGGATAATATTTTCATATCCAACTTTTGCTGCGGATTGTTCTATAGCTTCTTTGGAAGGCATCTCGGTCATGCTGCCGTCGAACTTCCAGATTTTGTCCATGGATGCAAAACTGATATCGAACGCGCCACTGGTCAACTTGGAAATCTCAACCGAACGCCCGATTAAATTGTAGAGTTCCTCATCAACCTTCACGGGTTTTATGCCAGCATTTCTATTTATTTCTGAAGTTTGCGAAGCTGGATCCCAGGAGGAAATTAGTTTCTCAATGCGAGTTATTTCTCCAACAGCCAAATCAATATAATTGTTTGCTTCGGTTGAATCTGTTGCAACGACTGTAATTTCAAAACGGCTGCCCATTAATTTTAGGGTGCGTTTAAATATTTCCTGCGCAAAAACGGAGTTCACACACAGCAGTGCGATACATAATAGGCCTATTTTTTTCGAATTATTTTGCAAACGATTCAAGTTTTTCTATATAAGCCTCGGGCGAAGTCTTTTCATAACCCGCTTCTCCCAAAACCTTGCCTTCTTTGTCAAGGACTACCACAAATGGGAAGTAACCCTGTTTGTTGTATTTTTCGGCAAGTTGATTGTTTTTTTGCTGTTGCTCATCGGGCAAGGCGTTTTTCTTTTTCCTTGGAAAATCGGCCTGTAACATCACAAGATTGTCTTTTGCGTATGCTTTGAATTCATCGGTACTCCATATTTCCCGATCTAGTTTTATACAAGGTGCACACCAATCACTTCCTTGAAAAACTAGTATTATCGGGCGATTTTCTTCGGAAGAAAGTTCTTTTGCAGTTTCAAAATCTGTTTGCCATTCTTGGGCGGAGAGTGTTATTGAGAATAAAATCGCAGCAAATAATAAAACTATTTTTTTCATTTGGAGATTTAATATTTCTTAAAACGTTTGTGGTGCAAATTTAGTATTGAGGTCTTAATCAGTGTACGCGTTTTTAGAAATATATATTAGCTTCAATTTTGATCCCTACCCATTCGGCGCGTCAGCTGAAGGCCCATAACTTCCCGGTACCGGAATATCCAGTAATCTATAATAAACCCCCAGTTGTGCGCGATGGTGGGTTATTTGGTTAAGTCCATGGCGAATGGCGCCATACTTGCTCCATTCCATTATTTTTTGTCCGTTCATCTGTATGCTCCAATTGGATTTTAGATCATTTTCATTGGCATTTTCCAAAGCTTGCATTCCTTGTTTATACTGCTTTTCCAAATAAACTTGAAGGTCTTTCTTGTCGTTCATTTTTTCTGGGTGATAGCCCGATGAAAAATCCAAATAATCGGTATCTAAAATTGTTTTTGGCCAGCCAAAAACATCTACAATATGGTTTGTTAAGGGCATAAGCTTCATGCTTTTTTTATGCGGGGCATAATCGTTTTTGTCCTTTGGAAAATTATTCAGAAACTTTTTGGTCGTGTTGTATTCTTCGGTGAACTCGTCTTTAAAGTTATGTAGGGTATCCATGGCTTTACTCTTTATTGCGATTAAATTATATTTTCAAAAACTAAATTACCCATTTAAAACCATTTTTCGAGCGGAAATTCCCTTAAATTTACAGCCTAAACTTCTTCAAATTGGCAAAGCAAATAACAGATACAATCTTAATGATCCGGCCGGTAGCGTTCCGAATGAACGAGCAAACGGCAGTCAATAATTTCTTTCAAGAAGACATCGCGCTTAAGAATGCTGAAATTAACACCAAAGCACAGGAAGAATTTGATGCTTTTGTGCAAAAATTGCGCGCCGTAGGCGTTAACGTGATTGTGGAAAACGATGATTTGCGAATGGATACCCCGGATTCTATTTTTCCGAACAACTGGATAAGTTTTCACGAAAATGGCGATATAGGCCTGTACCCAATGTTTGCTGAAAACCGCCGTCGCGAAAGGCGCGAGGAAGTTTTAATCCGTTTGGAAAGCGAAGGATTTTTAATAAATAATGTATATGATTATACCGAAGCCGAAGATGAAGGATTATTTTTGGAAGGAACTGGCAGTCTTTTGCTAGACCGTGTGAATCACAAGGCTTATTGCGCCCTTTCAGCACGAGCCGATGAAGAATTGGTGATTGAATTTTGTGAAGATTTTGAATATCTCCCGGTTATTTTTACCGCCAACCAAACCGTGGATGGCAAGCGTTTGCCCATCTACCACACCAATGTAATGATGTGTCTTGCAGAGAATTTCAGTGTAATTTGTTTGGACACAATAGACGATGCTACCGAAAAGAAAAATGTGGTGCAGCATTTAAAAAAGGACGGCAAGGAAATCATTAAAATAACCGAAGCGCAAATGCACCATTTTGCGGGCAATATGCTTCAACTTCAAGGCAAGGACAAAAAATATTTGGTGATGAGCACTGCAGCCCATAAGAGTTTGAATAAAGAACAAATTTCGGCAATCGAAAAACACTGTGAAATTTTAAGTAGTGACCTCACGACCATTGAAACCTGTGGCGGCGGAAGCGCCCGCTGTATGATGGCTGAAGTGTTTCTGCCTAAAGCCTAATTTGGGTGGGAAACGTAGTTTCCTTCAGCGATATTTTTTATCATTCCCCCAAAAATAAAGTAGTGGAAGGGTAGCATCAAGTACCAATACAAACGACCCCACAAACCTTTTGGTCTAAAGGTAGCGGTCTGTATCAATTCATTCTTTTCATTAATACGAAACTCTAGCCAGGCTTCTCCGGGAAGTTTCATTTCCGCGAAAAGCAATAGGCGTTTGCTCTCCCTGTCTGCATAAAGTACCCGCCAAAAATCTAACGCATCACCGGTGTAAATTTTATCGGGATGGGTTCTTCCGCGCCGAAGACCAACCCCACCCACGAGTCTGTCCATAAATCCACGTATTTTCCAAAGCGAGTTCGCATAATACCAACCGTGAGAGCCGCCAATGGCCCAAATGTTGTTTAATGCCTTTTCAGGATCATCTACTTTTAAAACTTTTTCGTCTTTCAGGCAGCCGTATTTGGGCACTTGTATGTACTCTTTTAAATTCGAGATCCTACCAGCGACCAATGAATCCTTCCAACTGGAAATAACAAGGTTCTGTTCAATTTTGATAAATGCTTTTTTAATTGCTTCTTCATAAGAAATGGGTTGAATATCCAAAATTTCCTGAAGTTTGTTATCCCTTGCAACAACTTCCATTTTCATGCTGTCCACGAGGTTTACGGCGAGTTTGTACGAAGTTGAGGTTACAAAATAAAGCCAATACGAAGACATTCGTGGAGACATAATTGGAATGGGAATTATCCAAAGTTTTAGTTTCCGAATTTTGGAATATTTCAGCAGCATTTCTTTATATGTCAAAACATCGGGCCCGCCAATGTCAAAAGATTGGTTAAAACATTTTTCATTGTCTAAAACACCATAAAGAAAGGCGATCACGTCTCGAATTGCAATGGGTTGTATCTTGGTTTTTAACCACATTGGCGCAACCATAATCGGTAGTTTTTCACACAGATCCCTGATTATTTCAAATGAGGAACTGCCGCTGCCTACCACTATTCCTGCCCGCAGGACTGTAAGATGAAAATTCCCGTCATATAAAATTTCCTCAACTTTTTTCCGTGAAGAAAGGTGTTTTGAAAGTTCTTCTTGGTTTACAATTCCGCTTAAATAGATAACCTGCTTCACGGAAGTTGCAGCCATGTACTTATTGAAATTTTCTGCCGAACGCGCTTCCACTTCGTCAAAATCTTTGGTGGAGCCGCTCATCGAGTGTATCAAATAGTATGCTGCGTCAATGTCTTTTGGAAAGGAATCAAGCTGTACCTTTTCGGCAAAATCCACTTCAACCACGCTTATTCTTTTTATGGTCTTCGGATCCAGTGGCAATCTGTTTTTATCGCGCACAGCACAGATTACTTCATGTCCGTTTTCAAGTAGTTCGGGAAGTAATCTCATGCCAATGTACCCATTGGCACCTGTAAGTAGAATTTTCAATATTTTATATTTTGTTTAAAGATAATCCATAATTAGTAAACGAGAGTTAAAAACCGGTTAAGTTATGGCTGTCTTTATTTTTCAAAACGGTATCTTTAAATGTTCAACCAATCAAATTCAGAATCCATGAAAATCTTAAAAATTGTATTGCTAATTGTTGGGGTAGTTCTAATTGTTTTTGGCCTTTACAACGCTTTTGTGCCCCAACAAATTTTGGACATTGGCCCTTTGGAAGTCAATGCGAAAGAAGGCTTGACAAACCAAACTTTGGGAATGATAGGTATTGGTGTTTTAGCCCTTATTGCCGGTTCACTTCTTAAAAATCGCAGATAATTTTCAACTTCAAAATTCAAAAAAGTATCTTTGTCCCCAAACTCCGAAGCATTTGCGAAGGAGTTCTCTATTTTATAATCTTTATCTATGACTTTTCAAGAAACACTTGACCTTAAAATAAAGGAAGCCGTTCAAAAATTGTACGGTGCCAAACTCGAATCTGTGGAATTACAGCCAACCCGCAAGGATTTTGAGGGAGATATTACCGCTGTTGTTTTCCCAATGTTGCGAGTGGTGAAGGGAAATCCGGTACAGATTGGGGAAGCTATTGGCAACTATTTGGTTGAAAATGTTTCGGAAATTGAGAAATTCAACGTCGTTCAGGGATTTTTGAATATTGTTTTGAGTGATTCGTATTATTTAAACTTTTTCAATTCGGTTGAAGATTTTTCAACTTTTGGCAAAGTTCCGCAAGGAAATGAAGCCATGATGGTGGAATATTCTTCACCAAACACAAACAAACCACTGCATTTAGGCCACGTTCGAAATGTTTTACTTGGATATTCCGTTGCCGAAATTGAAAAGGCTGCAGGAAAAAAGGTGTATAAAACCCAAATCATCAACGATCGCGGAATCCATATTTGCAAAAGTATGCTGGCTTGGGAAAGATTTGGAAAAGGAGAAAAACCAACCACAAAAGGAATTAAAGGCGATCACTTGGTGGGAAAATATTATGTAAAATTTGATCTCGAATTTAAAAATCAATTGCAAGGTGTATTACAAAATGTTAAACTCATAGCGAATGAGGTCTATTTGAGCGAGGGTGATGAATTTTTGCATGTGCGATACCTTGTGTTGATTTGATGACTGCGCATCCCCTGTTTTGGTTTGCGCCCGCGATTATATC
>JAPKFY010000126.1 GCA_026646335.1 Aequorivita sp.
AATCTTAAAAATCAGGATTCGCTTAGCATTAGAATACTTGAAGATAAGGTTTTTCCTGAAAGACGCGTAAAAGTGGGTGATAGCATTAAAGATTTTGAATTGCCGAATCAGTCTCGCTTAATTGTGAATACAAAAGATTTTAGGGGAACATTCTTATTTATTGACTTTTGGGCTTCTTGGTGCTTACCCTGCCGAAAGGAATTTCCAGAATTGAAACAAATAGCCAATAAATATGAAGGAAAGGGCTTTAGGGTTTTGGGTGTTTCAATAGATGATGATAAGGAAAAATGGATAAATGCCATTAGAATTGATGATTTGAATTGGGTAAACGTGATTGATGGTGACTCTTTAAATGATGATGTGGAGGTTGAATATGGAATATTTGCAGTGCCGAGTAATTTATTGATCCATCCAACAGGAGTAATCGTTGAAAAGAATATTTCTCTTCAACAATTGGAAAGAAAATTACGTGAAATATATCTCCCATAAAATTTATTCAAAAAAAATATAAACCCCTCACAAGTTTTTTATATTTGTCGTCACTATCTGAAGCTTAGGCGAAGGATAGCATAACCCTCCTAAGCTAATGTGAAGGAGTTGAATAACCATCACTTTAAATGAAACAACTCCTCAAAAAGTACGAAGAAAAAGATCCCGAAATAGTTTTTCACTGGAATGATCCTGAAACCGAAGCCGAAGGGTGGACGGTCATCAACTCCTTGCGAGGCGGTGCTGCCGGCGGTGGCACCCGTATGCGAAAAGGGCTTGACTCAAACGAAGTACTCTCGCTCGCAAAAACCATGGAAGTGAAGTTCACCGTGGCCGGGCCCGCAATTGGTGGGGCCAAAAGCGGGATCAATTTTGATCCTTCGGACCCGCGCAAAAAAGGGGTGTTGGAACGTTGGTTCAAAGCCGTTTCGCCTTTGTTGAAAGCTTATTACGGCACCGGTGGCGACTTAAACGTTGACGAAATTCACGAAGTGATTCCAATGACCGAACAGAGCGGGGTTTGGCATCCGCAGGAGGGAGTTTTTAACGGACATTTTTCGCCGACGGAAGCTGATAAAATTAATAGGATTGGCCAGTTGCGCCAAGGCGTGATAAAGGTTTTGGAGAATGTAAATTACTCTCCAGATGTTTCCCGAAAATACACCGTGGCCGATATGATTACGGGTTATGGCGTTGCTGAGGCGGTACATCATTATTACGATATTTACGGTGGAAGTGTAAAGGGAAAACGCGCGGTTATCCAAGGTTTTGGAAATGTGGGCGCTGCTGCGGCTTACTATCTTTCGCAAATGGGGGCCAAAATTGTGGGCATCATTGACCGAGATGGAGGAATCATCAACAAAGACGGTTTTTCTTTTGAAGAAATAAAGCAATTGTTCCTTAATAAGAATGGGAATACTTTAGTTGCGAAAAACATGATCCCTTTTGAAGAAATAAACGAAAAAATCTGGAAGCTCGAAACCGAAATTTTTGCACCTTGTGCCGCTTCAAGATTGGTTACTCAAGAACAGATTTCAGAGATGATAGAGACTGGTTTAGAAGTGATTAGTTGTGGCGCGAATGTTCCATTTGCCGACAAAGAGATTTTCTTCGGCCCCATTATGGAATTTACAGACGAGCGCGTAAGTTTGATTCCAGATTTCATCAGTAACTGTGGTATGGCACGTGTGTTTGCATATTTTATGGAGCGCAAAGTGCAAATGACAGATGAAGCTATTTTTAACGATACTTCCATTACCATCAAAAACGCTATTCAGAATACATTTGATAACAATAGTACCAAAACAAACATCAGCAAAACCGCTTTTGAAATTGCGTTGAAGCAATTAATATAATTAACAGTAATCTCTATCAATATGACATCAATAATCATTTTAATTTTCGTAATAGGGTACCTCTCCATCACCTTAGAGCACCCTTTAAAGCTGGACAAAACTGTACCTGCCCTTATCATGGCATCATTAATCTGGGCGGTTTTGGCCATAGGTTTCACAAGTGGTTGGTTTGATATAATCAACACCGAGGAACAGGCATTTAATTTTCTAAGTGGTGGTGAACACGCCATGGAAGGTTTTGAGGGTACGCTGCTCCACCATTTGGGGAAAACCGCTGAAATCCTTATTTTTCTTATTGGAGCAATGACGATTGTTGAGATCATCGACCTTCACCGTGGATTTGAAGTATTGAAAAGCGCTGTTAAAACCAAGAGCAAGAGAAGGCTTTTGTGGATTATTGGAATACTTGCATTTTTCCTTTCCGCAATTATAGATAACCTTACGGCTACTATCGTTTTGATTACATTGCTGAGAAAGTTGATTCACAGAAGAGAAGACAGGATTTGGTATGCCGCAATGGTGGTTATTGCAGCTAATGCTGGTGGGGCTTGGTCTCCAATTGGCGATGTGACGACAACGATGTTGTGGATTGCTAAGAAAGTATCTGCCGCAGGTTTGATAGAATATGTAGTTATACCTTCTATTGTGTGTTTTGCACTCCCGTTTTTAATTGCGAGCTATATGCCAGCTTTCCGAGGAAATATAGAGGTTGATATCCGTGAAAACAAGGACGAAGGAGCTCTTTTAAGCAGTAAAACGATGCTTTTTTTAGGTCTGGGAATGATTGTTTCCGTTCCCGTGTTTAAAACCTTGACCCATTTGCCGCCCTATATGGGAATGATGTTGGCTTTGGGTGTGGTGTGGCTAGTTTCAGAATATATTCATCCCGAAGAAGATTTCAGCAAGGAAAGAAAGCATTTGTATTCTGCACATAAAGCTTTGTCGCGTATTGAAATTTCAAGCATTCTTTTCTTCCTTGGTATTTTAATGGCTGTGGCTGGGCTAGAAAGCCTTGTGTATGGCGTTGTTAATGGAGAGGAAGTAGGGACACTTCGCTACGTTGCCGAAGTGCTACAAAGAGCAATTCCAAATCAGGATATTGTGATTATATTGTTGGGTATTTTATCTGCAATTATTGATAACGTTCCGCTTGTGGCCGCCTCTATTGGAATGTATGATATGCCAATAGATTCAGTGCTTTGGCATTTTATAGCGTATTCTGCCGGTACGGGTGGAAGTATGCTTATCATAGGTTCTGCCGCTGGTGTTGCAGCAATGGGAATGGAGCGAATAGACTTTATCTGGTATCTTAAAAAAATTGCTTGGCTTGCATTTATAGGCTTTATTGCCGGGGCTGGAGTATTTCTTTTTATTGAAAGAGTGCTATTTCACAATGCATAACAATTTCTGAAACCTAATTTCGTTATTCACTAAAACAAAACCTATTTTATGTTAAACTTCTTTATTCAAGAGGGTGCCGAAGTGGCGCAGGATCTTGAACCAGTTGCCCAAGAGAAAACCCTTTCCATAATGGATCTTTTAATGACTGGCGGGATCGCTGGCCAAATAATCATAGCGGTGCTTTTTGTGCTCCTCTTTGTGGCAGTCTATATTTATTTTGAAAGACTTTTTGCCATTAAAGCAGCTTCCAAAATGGATAGTAATTTCATGAACCAAATCCGCGACCACGTGGCCAAAGGTAATATTCAAGCAGCGAAAGTGCTTTGCGCCCAAAACAACACTCCTGTTTCACATCTAACCGAAAAAGGGATTTCCAGAATAGGGAGCCCTTTGGAAGACATCAATACTGCCATAGAAAACGCGGGTCGTTTGGAAGTTTATAAACTTGAAAAAAACGTTAGTGTTTTGGCCACAATTGCTGGAGCAGCACCTATGATTGGTTTCTTGGGAACTGTAATCGGGATGGTTTTGGCATTTCACGAACTTGCAACCAGTAGCGGCCAAGCCGAAATGGGAAGTCTTGCCGAAGGTATTTATACCGCGATGACCACAACGGTTGCGGGATTGATAGTTGGTATTATTGCCTATATGGGCTATAACCATTTGGTGGTTCGTACCGATAAAGTGGTGCACCAAATGGAAGCTACTGCAGTAGATTTCCTTGACATGTTAAACGAGCCTGCTTAATGAACTTAAGAGGAAGAAATAAAGTCAGTGCCGAGTTCAGCATGAGTTCCATGACAGATATCGTATTTCTGTTGTTGGTTTTTTTCCTGCTAACTTCGCCCGCGATAACGCCAGATGCTTTGGATTTGATACTTCCAAAAGCAAAAGGGAAAACGTCAAATGTGCAGAAAGCTTCTGTTAGCATTACAAAAGATGGAGCATATTATGTGGATAAGGAACGCGTAAGCGAGTACAACATTGAAAGCGAACTAAAGAAGGTTCTCGCCGGCCAAGAAGAGCCAACTGTAATTCTGCGTGCGGAAGAAGGCGTGCCAATAGAAGATGCAGTATTCGTGATGGATATTGCCAATAGAAATAACTTCAAGGTCGTTCTCGCCGTCAGACCTAATTAAAGTAGCAGTATTCAGCAGCAGTAAGCAGTTTCTTTTGGCCACATTGGCACTGAAATTGTAAAAGCCTTTAATCACAAATCATAAACCTTGAACTTTTTAGATACAGAACATAAACGAAAGAGTATGACCATCACGGTTATCGTGCATGTTATTATACTTATTCTACTGTTTTATGTGGGGATGAAATATCTGGATCCTCCATTGGAGCAGGGTATAGCAATCAATTTTGGGACTACCGATACCGGCAGCGGAAACATCCAGCCAACTGAAAAAATTCAATCTGCGCCTCAAAAAACCACTTCTGAACCTGTTTCACAGCCTAAAGCTGAAATTAAGGAAGAGGTAGTTACACAGGATAATGAGGATGCTCCCGTGATCAAGAAAGAAAAGCCTAAAAAGGAACAAAAGGAATCTCCCGTAAAAGAACAACCTAAAAAGGAAGTAAAAAAACCAGACCCCAAGCCAGATAAATCTACTACTGATGCCCTTTCAAGTATTTTGAACGGTCCAAAAAGTGATGGCACCGCAAAAGGAGGAGAAGGTGACGACAAGACTCCTGGCGACAAAGGAAGTCCAGATGGCGATCCGAATGCCAGCAGTTATTACGGCACGGGAAAAGGCTTGGACGGCGACGGCAATTATTTGCTCGGGGGTAGAAAAGCTTTAAACAAAGAGAAATTTGTACAGGAATGTAATGAAGCTGGAACTGTGGTGGTGAGTATTGAGGTGGACAGAAGCGGAAGGGTGATCAGCGCAACTCCTGGCGTGCGCGGAACCACAAATAACTCCAAATGTCTTACAGAGCCTGCAAAACGAGCAGCTATGGCTACCAAATTTAACGCTGACGATAAAGCTCCGGCAAAACAGATTGGCAAAATTATCTACAGATTCAGTCTTTCGCAATAACAATTCTCTTTAATAATACACATTGTTTTTCAGTATCTTTAGGCATCAAAAATGGTGCTATGCTTCGTATTTCTACTTTTCTATTTATTACAATTTGTTTTTTGGGATGTAAAAATTCTTCCGAAGAATCGTTTTCGAACATTTCCGAAGAAAAAAAGGACGGAAAGTATCCTTTTGATTTTATGTTTATGCAGCGTGCATACCCTAGTGGCGAAATAAACACTTCGGCCTATTCCGAAGCAATCCAATGGAAAAGACAATCGGCAAATAAAAATACAGCCAATGAAGTATGGCAATTCAGCGGTCCGTTGAATATTGGAGGGCGGATTACAGATATTGAAATCCCTTCTACCCAGCCGGAAGTTTACTACGTGGGCGCGGCTTCGGGCGGAATTTTTAAAACCGAAAACGGAGGCACCGACTGGACGCCTATTTTTGACGAACAGCAAATGCTTTCCATCGGTGATATTGAAATCTCAAAAAACAACAATAATATAATTTATGTGGGCACGGGCGAAGTAAATGCCGGCGGAGGTTCTTTAGTTTACGATGGCGATGGAATCCATAAAAGTACTGACGGCGGAACTACTTGGGAATCCAAAGGTTTGCCGGATATTGGCAGTGTTGGCAAAATTGTGTTAGACCCAAATAACGACGATACTGCTTTTGTTGGAGCAATGGGACCATTGTTCAGAAACAGTGCTAACCGCGGAGTTTACAAAACCATAAATGGAGGCGATAGCTGGCAACAGGTTTTATTCGTAAGCGATTCTACGGGTGTCGTTGATATGGCAATTCATCCTTCAGATGGAAACATTGTTTATGCTGCAAGTTGGGAACGCATCCGAAGACCCAACAAGAGACAATACGGAGGGATAACTTCTGGAATATATAGAACCACGGATGGCGGTTCCAATTGGACTGAACTTACCAATGGTTTGCCAAGTATTGCTTCACAAAAAGGGAGGATAGGGATGGATATTTCTCAATCGAACCCAAATGTGTTGTACGCACGTTACGCAGATGCTTCGGGAAATATCCAGGGAGTTTACAAAACCACCAATGGCGGGGATTCTTGGACTGCCGTCAATTCCAGCCAATTGACGGATGTGGGCTTTCATTGGTGGTTCGGTGGAATTTTTATTGATCCCACAGATGAAAACGTACTGTACAATGTAGATTTCGAAGTGCAGAAATCTACCAATGGCGGTACTAGTTGGAACAGTGTGTTTACAAATGCACACGTGGACCAACACGCAATAGCATTTAATGCTTCCGTTGCAGGAGAAGTGTTGTTGGGGAATGATGGCGGTCTGTATTATAGCAACAATGGAGGGTCTTCCGCAGTAAAGGATTTAAAATTGCCCATTACCCAATTCAACAGAATGTTTGTAGATGCCCAAAACGCAAACAAAATCTACGGTGGCGCGCAAGACAATAGCACCAGTCGTACTCAGAGTGGTGGTTTGAGCGATTGGAACATTATTTATGGCGGTGATGGTTTTCAAACCTTGGTTGATCCCACAAATACGAACGTTATTTACGCGCTCTATCAATATGGCTCTCTGGGGAAATCAACCAACAATGGCGGCTCATTTTCCAATGCCACAAACGGAATATCCAGCGGCGATCGAAAAAATTGGGATACCCCTATTGCATTTGACCCCAATAACTCCCAAATTCTTTATTTCGGTGCAAACCGACTTTACAAAACCACAAATGCTGCGGGCAATTGGAATGCAATCAGTCCAGATTTAACCAACGGGCCACATATTGGCAATCTCACCTTCGGAACTATCACAACTATCAGCGTTTCCCAATTTAACAGTCAGGTTATTTTTGTGGGTACCGATGATGGAAAAGCATGGGTAACCCAAGATGGAGGGTCTAATTGGACAGATATTTCGGCCGGAGTTCCCAACCGTTGGGTCACTAAGATTCTGGCTTCAAAGGAAAATGCGAATACGGTCTATTTAACGCTTTCGGGCTACCGTTTTGGCGAGGATGTTGGGCACGTTTATAAAAGTGTGGATTTTGGAAATAGTTGGGTTGATATTTCAACCAGTTTACCAGATATTCCCGTAAATGATATAGAACAGGACATTTTCGGAAATCTTTTTATTGGGACCGATGTTGGGGTTTTGGCTTCCAAGGATGAAGGCATTAACTGGAGCGTTTTGGGCGAAAATATGCCGTCAGCAGTGGTGTCGGATTTGTTCCTTCACGAAGGGTCACAGTTTATGTATGCTGCAACTTTTGGTCGTTCTATTTATAAAATTGATATTTCAGGAAATATTTTGAATACTGATGGAAATTTGTTCGCTTCGGAAGTGAAAGTGTTTCCAAATCCAGCTTCGGAAACAGTGACCGTTTTTTTGAAAAATGCTTCTGAAAGAACTTCATTAATGGTGTATGATGTTATGGGAAGACTTATAAAGCAACATCTTTTTGATGACGGGCAATTCAATCTTTCAATTGAAAATTTACAGAGAGGCATTTATTATTTGAAAATTTTGCAAGCAGAAAAACAAACAACAAAAAAATTGATTGTTAAATAACAATATTGAATTACAGTTTGCGAAAGTATAATTAACCCTTAACATTTTACATTATCAATTATTCCGAGACCATAGCGTGGCTCTTCGCCCAACTGCCAATGTACCAAAGGGTTGGGCAGTCTGCGTATAAAGCAGATTTGAC
>JAPKFY010000127.1 GCA_026646335.1 Aequorivita sp.
CCTTTTGTTTGGATTCTTTTTGAGAGCAAAAAGAGAATTCCACTTGAGCAGAGCATCGCAACAATTTGAATAAAAAAAGCTGTGAGTATCATGCCGCATTCAGATAAAATTGAATTTGTGAAGTCAGTAGGATTTTCCAAATGGTATAGGGTAAGTCAAAACCTCCATAGAATCTTGCATAATATTTTTATCCAAATTTTGAATTTTATCCCTATATTTTAATTCCGTTGAATAATTTCAAATCCTGTCTGTTTTATTAAGCCACTATAATTTTTATTCATCTTATTTTCAAGACTTTTAGTGTCTTTAAATCCTTGACACCAATTAAAAAATAACATTTCCATTGCCAGTCCCTCAACATATTCCACTTCTTTTGTAAATCCGCTAACTGCTAATGAATTTGTCTTTTTTATAAATTCCACTAACTGGGACTTCTTTATTTTGATTGTTTCACACGAACCAAAATGAATAATCTTATCAGCTAAAGTTTTTGGCCCACAGATTTCCGCGAGCTCAATTAAGTCGATTTCTTCATTATCAAGAAAAATTTTATTTGAATCGCCATGTAAACAGAAATAAATTATTGAATATTCAGTATATTTTTTTAGTGACATTTTTTTTAAATAATGCTTCAATTCTGTTTTGGTTGCACATTTTCGATAAATGAATTTTAATTTATTTCCATAAATATTCTGCATTTGTTCAAGCATAAATTTCGAAGTAGATTCGTACTTTAAATCATCATCAAACTCAGATTCTATGCAGAAAATGTACTTTTTATATTCTTTTGCTCTTGCCAATTTTAGTTTTTCTTAAATGTTGCACTTTATATATGATCTTTGGCGTATCTCGGCACAAAACTATCCTGATAAAAACTGGCTTTAGATTCAGACCAAGCCATAGAATATATATTTTGTTGCAAGTAATTATTTTTTAATTCATATTTAATCTTTATTGAAATAAGCCTACGATTTCAAATACTCTTTTTTCAAATTCTTTTTCAGATTCTTGGCGAACGAAACAGTTTCTATTTATTTGATTGTTTTTTACTAATCTAATCAATTTTTCAGCTGTTACAGGTCCATAAGTTTGGCTATGGTCTATATAATAAAATTTTGTTTTTAAATTGATTCCATTCGTTTGTGAAGGATGAATACCTTTTGCGCGCATTGCAAAACTATTTAGAACACCATCGACGGCACTTTTCATTTCAGGGTCATTCTCATAACTGTATCTTGAAACTTTTCTTGCGTCTTCTTGTAATTTAGCTTTTCGTCTAATTTCGGCATCTATATTTTCATCATTTAAATCAACCTCAGTAACTGAGTGTCCTCCGTTTTCCATGTAACTGTAAAGAACTTTATTCGTTTTTTTATTAGAACTTTCAATATCAGAATTTTCAAACCAACGCATTGATACTCTGTAAGAGATAAAAATCGTAAATAATTGTAAAAGCAATAGCCACGAAATAAATACTTGTAGTAAAGTAAAAATCGTAATTAAAATAATAGCCGTATTTCTTGCACTTTTTCCAAATAACGATGCAATTTGGATTGCAAAAAAGATTCCTATCTGGTAAAGTAGAACTGCCATACAAGTTTTAATTTAGTTAACAAATGTGTTTTCATAGTTACTGAATACGTTGATGTATAAGATTAGTTGCGTGTTTCAAGCACCTAATTTAGCAAATACAAACCGAATAGAAATTCCGCAAGGATTTTCGTAAGCAAGCTAAAACTAGCAATTAATTTTATACGGTGTGCCTGTTGCACAAGTTAAGGATTTTCCTTAATTTCATGGCATGCAAGGAAAAAAGATCTACCAAGAAAAGCTCTTCAACGATTTCCGTTTGAGCGAGCGCGTCCCGGAGCACAATTTTTACCGCCGGCTCCGGTCGGCTCTGGATCTAGAGTACTTATATGCACTTACAAGGGACTTTTATGGCGACAGCGGCCAGAAGAGTATCGACCCCGTGGTATTTTTCAAGCTCTGTCTGGTTGGATATTTGGAGAATATTACCAGCGACCGCAAGCTTATTGACCATTGCGGGCTACGTCTGGATATTCTTTTCTTTTTAGGTTATGACATAGACGAAGAACTACCTTGGCACTCCACCATTAGCCGCACACGGCAACTCTTTCCTGAAGAAGTTTTTGAAGCAGTATTCACTAAGGTTTTTACACTTTGCGTAGAGGCAGGAATGGTCAGCGGTCATACCCAGACGGTGGACAGTGCACCTGTAAAGGCCAATGCCTCTATGGATAGTTTAGAACTAAAAGTTCCCGAGGAAGAACTGGAAGCACATCTGCGTAAGGTTCGCCACATAAGTACAATGGATAAAGAAAAGCCTTTTCGCAAGAGCAAAGGCGATAAATCTGATAAAGACCAGCGTAGCATTACCGCTAATGAGAAGGAGCTCAATGCCATTGCCTCACGCACCAAACGCTGGAGCAAAGACCAGGATCAGCGTCCGGGAGCAGGAAATAAAGGAAGTAAATATACCAGCAACAAGACCCATTACAGCCCTACCGATCCCGACGCGCGCATCAGTGTAAAACCCGGAAAGGCAAGAAAGCTTAACTACCTGAGCCAGCTGTGCGTGGACACTGCCCATCACGTAATCAGCGATATCAAGGCCTATCACGCCGATGGGAAGGACAATCAGCAGTTGCCCGATATCGTCAAAAGATTAAAACGCCGCCTTTGGCAACAAGGTTTGGTCTGGGAAAATTGTGTGGCGGACACAGGTTACAGCAGCGGAGAAAACTATGCTTTCCTTGAAAGACAGGGTCTTAAGAGTTTTATTCCGCCCCACGGCACGTTCAAGGGCGGCCCCGACGGTTTTACATACATTGAGGACGGAGATTATTATCGCTGTCCGCAGGGAAAGGTTATTCCTTTTACAAAGCAGTTTTTGGATAGCAGAACGCAGACTAGAAAAAAGGAATACCGAGCTCGTGGTTAATTCGGTTCGATTTGTGCCAGTGATTTCGGTTTTATAGTGCCAGGCATTTCGGTTCAAACTGTGCCATTTTTGCTTACACCTGAAAAACCTATAACGGTTCGATTTGTGCCACTTTGAAAGATCAAGTAATAATTACCTTGTCGCTTAAAATTATGCGATATGGCCAATACACTTGATCCAATGGACTTAAAACAAATCATTTCCCTACATGTTGATGGGTACAGCAACCGTAAAATAGGTGCTACCCTAGGAATATCGCGCAATACGGTAAATAATTATATGCGGCTGTTCAAGGCCAGTAACCGTTCTCTTAAGGAACTGCTGGCCTCAGACAATGCTGCCCTGGAAGCACTCTTTCCTTCCAGTACCACGATAGCCAATCCCCGTTACGAGGAGCTCATGCTGTACTTTGATGGAATCAATAAAGCGCGGAACCATCCTGGATTTACCTTTCTGTTCCACTACCAAGAATATGTTCAGAGCGCCAAAGAACCCTATGGCTATACCCAGTTCTTGGAGCATTACAACCGTAAATATGCAAAGGCGAAGGGATCGATGAAACTGGAGCACGATCCGGGCAATGAGATGTATATCGACTATGCGGGAAAGAAACTGCATATTGTGGACCGGTCCACCGGGGAGATCATCGCAGTGGAAGTCTTCGTGGCCATCCTTCCCAACAGCCAGTATACCTATGTGGAAGCCTGCCATAGCCAAAAGAGAGCAGATTTTATTACCTGCTGCGGCCATGCCCTGGAATTTTATGGCGGAGTTCCCAAGGCCATTGTATCCGATAACTTAAAGTCGGCCGTAACCCGCGCCAGTCGTTATGAGGCGGACATCAATCGCAGTTTTAAGGATTTTGCCAGACATCACAACTGTGTTATAAATCCCACCCGTGGCTACTCCCCACAGGACAAGGCGCTAGTGGAGAATGCAGTTCACCTTGCCTACCAGCGTATCTATTACCCCTTGCGCAATATGACCTTCTTCTCTCTGGAGGAGCTCAACAAAGAGATCCGCAAGTTGTTGATTGCTTACAATAATTTAATGTTCAAAAGGAAACAGGCCAGCCGCCTGGAACTCTTCCAGTCCATAGAAAAGAGCCATTTAAAATCGCTCCCCGCAAATGCCTATCAGCTTAAGGATTATCGTCGCGCCAAGGTGCAGAAGATGGGATATGTGTACTTCTCGCCGGACAAAAGCTATTATAGTGTGCCCTACCGCTACATCGGCAAGCATACCCAGATCCATTATACATCCACAACTGTGGAAGTGTATTATAACCATCAGCGAATAGCCCTGCACCGGCGCAATCCCAGAAAGGGAAACTATAACACCAATCGCGATCACTTGAGCAGTACCCATAAATATTATGTGGACTGGAGCCCTGAGTTTTTTAAAAAGAAAGCTGCGCTCCACGGTAAGAACGTAGTGGCCTGTATTGATACAATTATCAACTCCGGGGATTATCCCGAGATCGGCTACAAACGCGCTATGGGGCTGATCCAATTACACAAGGCCTATGGTTCCCAACGATTGGACAACGCTTGCAAAAGGGCCATACAGGCAGATGCCGTTGCATACCAGCGCATTAAGAATATACTGAAAAACAACTTGGACCAGTCTTCCTTGTTCTACCAGGATCTAGAGGAGGATAAATCCCATATCCCCGTGCACGGGAACATCCGGGGAGCTTCGGCCTATCAATAAATATTTAATCAATAAACCCTATAATTATGAACAACAATCAAACTGTTGAAAAACTAAAACAAATGCGCCTGGGTGCCATGGCAGACCTTCACCTCCAGCATATCAAGGAAAACCGCACAGCGGATCTTACGGCCGATGAATACTTGGCCCTGCTGACCGACCACCAATGGGAAGACCATAAGAACCGAAAGATCCAAAGGCTCCTCAAGCAGGCAGCCTTCCGGGGACAGGCAGCCCTGGCGGAAGTGGACTACGCCCAACAGCGCAATTTAGACAAGAATATGTTCTTGCGCTTGGGCTGTCTTGATTTTATAAAACGAAAAGAGAACATCATTATAACAGGTGCTTCCGGAGTTGGAAAAAGTTATCTGGCCCAGGCCTTGGGGCATCAAGCGTGTATGATGGAATATCGTACCATCTACGCCAACACAGCTCGTTTATTAAAAAGATTAAAGCTCAGCAAAGCCGATGGAACTTATTTAAAAGAACTGGGAAAGCTCCTAAAGGCCGATCTGCTTATCTTGGATGACTTTGGACTACAAGGTTTTGATAACCATGCAAGAGAATCACTTATGGATATAATCGATGACCGCTACAACCGATCTTCGACCATAATCCTATCCCAGATTCCTGTATCTGCTTGGTATGACATCATTGGAGAGGGCACTATTGCCGATGCTATACTGGACAGAATAGTAAACTCATCCCATAGGATCGACCTCAAAGGCGAATCGTTAAGAAAAGGAGCTTTAAGGAACGAATAACATTTAATTTTTATATAATTGTAGTATCTTTTAAAGTGGCACGGTTTGACCGAAACAGGTGGCACCATCACTCCGAAATAGCCAGCTCGCAAGCACGTGTGCATTGACTGCCCTATAAGAAGCCGTTGTTTGGGCAAAAGTGCACAGGAAAAGAAGTTCAGCGTTACCTATTATCGTGCAGAGTACCAGCGCAACATTGCCCGGGTAAATAGCCCACAGGGTAGGTATATGAAGGGCAAACGGCAGAGCACGGTGGAACCCGTATTCGGAACCCTTACCCAATTTATGGGCCTTGGCAAGGTAAACACCCTAGGCCTAGCACAGGCCAACAAATGTATGCACCTCTCGGCAATGGCCTACAACCTCAAAAAATACCTAAAGTTTGTCCAAAAACGCACGAAAAGCGAGGCGGGATGCCTTGTTTTATTTATTTCGCCCAAAACGTTGCTCCAGAACGTAGATTGGCTTTTTTTAAAAGCTCCAAATTAAACTCATTCTTAAGCCTGATTAATAAAACAAAGCCGCTTAAAGCGGCTTATATGAGTTGGGATTTTATAAATTATGGGGTTGTGCAACGGTTACCGGTGTTGGCGGTAGTTTTTATTCCCCAAGTCCAATTGGTTCTAAAACGTCTAATTTAAATTTTTCAATTATATCATTTTGTCCGTGCATTCTATATGGTATTTTATCAAATTCAGCCCAAGATTTCTCCAAAAGTTCTATATAATTGTCAGTTCTTTCGTTACCTCCTTGATTTACCCATCTCGGATTTAAAAACATTGTTGTCAACCATTCCGTTGTTAGTGAGCTATCTTCATATTCTTCGCTTGTTGAATGAGTAAACCATAATGAGATGATTAAATCCAATTGATTTATTTTAAATTTTTCAGATATTTTTTTATTTTTTGTTTCACATATTGCGTTAAGACAATAACCCAAACATTTAATAGTATCAATTACTCTAAAAGTTACTTTTTGTTCTCTTGAAAGCTCTAACCAACCTCTCATATTTTCTGTTTGGTCATTAATCAGTTTATGTGCAAACGAAGGATTCCCAAGAGTTCCATCATAATTGTTTTTTTTAGGAATGGTTTCAATTAATAAATCTGTAAAATTTCTATAATAGTATAGCCACATATGAGATTCACTATCCTTATAGATTGTTTCCCTTACCATATAATTAAAATAGACAATTGCAATATGAATTTTGTGATTCCATTGTTCGGATTCTAAATCTTCATCATACTTTTTTAAAATGAACTCTTTTTGTTCTTTGTCATATTTAATTGATTTGATTCCTTTTTCTCCTATTGGATACCAAACAGAATTTTTTGCCGCTGTTTTTGTATGTGAAAGAATACTATGTAAAATAGGAATGTCGTAATTGTCATTGATTCCATCAAGTGAAGAATTAGAATTGTTTGCGATTTTTAGTTCTGAAATAAATTCCTGATTTTTCGTTTCAAATATGCTCTCAATAAATTTTTTAACTAAATTTTCGTTAGATGCTTTTTCAGTTTCCATTCCGGAAAATATTTTAGCAAATAATTCTGGATAAATAGGTGCAGCTTTATTTACGAAATTTTCGTTTTGAATGATAAATCCATAAACACTTGCAGCAAATTTTATTCTTTTGGGCTTAATAAGGTTTTCGTATTCTTCGTCCTTTTCTGTTCTTCTTCTCAAAATTAAATCTATAGTCTCTTTTTCAGGAAGATGTGAAAGTCCTATTAAATAGTCCTTAATATTTTCGGTATGATATTTATTAATATATTCTACCAATAGGTCAATCTCATTCTCTTTTAGTAAAGAATTATATAAGTCTATTAGTTCGTTTCTTCGCGAAGAAGAGAAAAATCCAAATAAAACAATAAGGATTGGGATTCCAAATAATATTATAGAAAAAATATAAGCCCAGATTTCATTTGGTATTCCTTTATCAAATGAGAAATAGTTTAAAGAAGGAAACCAATTATCTCTTAACCAGTCAAATGCAAATAAATAGTGTAAGTAAATAATTCCTATAATGAAAGCATTTATTTGTGGTTTAGAGAAAAACAATAAAACGAATTTTCTTTCCTTTTTTTGAATTAATGCCCATACAGCTAAACCAAGACCAAGTATGGTCAAAAAATCAGTTACTTCCATTCATTCTCATACTTTTTAAATTACCGCCAACGGTTTTATACACCGCTTAAGTTTGATTTTAGTGCTTTTTTAAAATGTAAGCCATTGTGTTTATTCAGTTTTTAATCCCACAATTAAAATTATCTAACTTTAATCAAAACAACATAATTGGATAAAACTTTTATCTTATTTGTCAATGACATTGTTGATATTGAAGTATCAGATGGTAAAGTAATTTTTTCAGGTAATGCATCAATCAAAGTAAGTAAGTATATTGATTTAATTGAATAGGATACATTATCAATTTCATCAGATGTTAATTTAGAAGAGTTTATCGCGATCAAATTCCCTTTATAGTCAAATAAAGGACCTCCACTATTACCAGGTTGAACTGGTGTTGTTGTCT
>JAPKFY010000128.1 GCA_026646335.1 Aequorivita sp.
GGCGCCCGGATCGAAGTGGAAAGCGGCGCATTGAGAACCAATGCCCAACCGGTGGAGCCCGGCGTGTACGGAATCGAGACGGAGCACTTCACGCGGTCGGGGAAATATCCGATGACGATCGCGGTCGAGACCGAGAAAAGAAGAATTGAAAGCAAAAATCATTGAACAATTAAACCTTGAGGATGTTTCAGTAGCAGACATTGCAGATGATGATGCACTTTTCGGGGATGGACTTGCTTTGGATTCCATTGACGCATTGGAACTTATCGTGATGCTTGACAAAGATTACGGCATCCGCTTGAGCGACCCAAAAGAGGGAAGAAAAATTTTTGAATCTGTACAGGTAATGGCAGATTATATAGTGGAACACCGCACAAAGTAATTTTCTATCAAAAAAACTTCTCTACTGCGCTCGAGGAGACAATTTCTGTTCACGTGTGTCATACTGAGCGCAGTCGAAGCACAGTCGAGACTTTCTTTAGAATGAATAAAAGCTATAACCATGAAATGTGTTTTTGTATTATTTTCTTGTTTCGCTTTTAGTTCTTTTGTTTTTTCACAAGAGATGGAAATTAAAGGCATTGTAACAGACAGTCTGAATGTCCCGATTGAATATGCGAATATTGGAGTATTAAATAAACCAAATGGCACAGTTTCAAATTTAGAAGGAAAATTCAGCTTGGCTATTGAAAATACGGGTATTGAGGATACAATACGAGTTTCTTGTTTAGGATATAAGAGTGAAGATATTCTCTATAAGGATTTAATTAAGAATCCAATGAAATTGGACGTTAAACTCCAACGGCAGGTTGAACAATTGAATGAAGTGGTTATCACTTCCCAAAAATTGAAGACTTATTCCGAAGGAAAACTGAAAACCAAGACCAGTCAACAAGTCATTTTTGCAATGCCCAACCAAGAAAACCAAAACTTGGGTTCAGAAGTGGGAAGAAGATTCAACCTTGGAGATAAAACCCCGAGCCATTTAACGGAATTCAAGTTCTTTATAAAGGACAACAATTTTGAAAGTGTTAAATTCAGAATCAATATATATGCTATAGAAGAGGGCAAACCCTCCAAAAAGATAAATTCCGAAAACATTTTCGCTTCCGCTGGAAAGGACTTTACAGATTGGGTAGTTGTAGATTTAACTCCTTTCGGTATTATTGTGAAAGAAGATGTTATTGTTTCTGTAGAATGGATTGAACATTCTGAAAATGGTGACACATTAAATCTTCCAATTATAATCCCATCTTTTAGTTCTACACAC
The DNA here is from genome assembly GCA_026646335.1 of Aequorivita sp. Classification (GTDB taxonomy): domain Bacteria; phylum Bacteroidota; class Bacteroidia; order Flavobacteriales; family Flavobacteriaceae; genus Aequorivita. Next base: position 1,271 of record JAPKFY010000128.1, read on the forward strand.
TATTATAAATTGGGAAGCCAAAATGCTTGGGAAAAATATGGGAATATGTCTTCATCAATGAATTTGACCTATGAACAATGACAATACGAACAAAGGCGTAGCCATAACCGGAATGGGTATTATTTCTTCCATTGGCAACAATGTGGCGGAAAATTATGAGGCGCTCATAAACGAAAAGAAAGGGATCACCCGTGTTGAAAATGTTGAAACCATTCAGCGCGACGAAATTATGGTTGGGGAAGTGAAATATACCAATGATGAATTGATTGCTCAACTCAATCTTCCACCTTCAAACAATTATTCCCGCACCGCAATGCTTGGCGCAATCGCCGCAAAAGAAGCGATTGCCGATGCAGGAATTTCTGACATTAAGAAATACAAAACGGGTATCATTTCGGGCACCAGTGTGGGCGGAATGGATATGACCGAAAAATACTATTACGAATATCTTACCGAAAAGGAATCGCAAAAATATATTGAAAGCCACCACGCAGGCGATTCCACGCAAAAAATCGCGGAGCAGTTGGGAATAGAAGAAAGTATGGTGACAACAATCAGCACCGCTTGTTCTTCCGCAGCTAACGCAATTATGTTGGGGGCTCGATTGATTAAATCTGGAAAACTGGATCGGGTTGTTGTCGGCGGTGCAGACTGTCTTTCAAAATTTACCATCAACGGTTTTAAAACTTTAATGATTTTAAGCGATACTTTTAACACTCCTTTTGATGAAAACAGAAAAGGTTTGAATTTGGGTGAAGCCGCTGCCTTCCTAGTCTTGGAAAGCGACAAAGTAGTAAAAGCAGAAAATAAAAAAGTACTTGCATACGTAAAAGGCTATGGAAACGCCAACGATGCCTTTCACCAAACCGCATCCTCGGAAAATGGCGATGGCGCAACTTTGGCAATGGAAAAAGCATTAAAAGTCGCAAACTTAAAACCTTCGGAAATAGATTATATAAACGCCCACGGCACAGCAACCGGCAATAACGATCTTTCGGAAGGCAGGGCTATTCTTCGTGTTTTTGGCGAAGAAATGCCAGAATTCAGTTCCACAAAAGCTTATACAGGGCATACGTTGGCCGCCGCTGGCGCAATTGAAGCGGTCTATTCCGTTTTGGCGTTGCGACACAATGTGATTTTTCCAAACTTGAATTTCAAAACCCCAATGAAGGAATTTTCAATGATTCCGCAAACTGAATTGAAGCAAAAAGAATTGAAAACGATACTTTCAAATTCACTTGGCTTTGGAGGGAATTGTTCTGCTGTAATATTTTCAAAAGAAGCGTAATGAAGAAGGTTTATATAAATAGCATCGCTTCCATTTCATCACAAAGAACATATGACAATAGTATGTTTTTGGATGAAATAACTGATTATAACGCCTCGGTGATTTTTGCGCAAGACCCAGATTACAAACAATACATTCCGCCCGCTGCCGCCCGCCGAATGGCCAAAGGCATAAAGATGGGCGTGGTCGCTTCAAAAATTGCAATGGACGAGGCGGGAATCGAAACCGTTGACGCCATAATTACTGGAACCGGAATGGGCTGTATGATCGATTCCGAAAAATTTGTAAGCGCAATAATTGACAACAACGAACAATATTTAACACCTACTTCTTTTATTCAAAGTACGCACAACACAGTTGCTGGACAGATTGCTTTGGGCATAGCGTGCAAGGCTTACAATTTTACATATGTACATTCTTCAATATCGTTTGAATCTGCTTTGCTGGACGCCAAAATGCAGCTCGAAAACGACGAAGCTCAGCATATTTTAGTGGGTGGCGTAGAAGAATTGGGTGAGCATACTACGAAAGTACATTGTTTAATAAACCACGTAAAGCCAGAGTCCGTAACAATTTCAGAAGTATTAAACTCAAAAACCGAAGGAGCCGTTTTTAGCGAAGGCGCTAATTTCTTTGTGGTTTCTAACGAAAAAAAGGAAAGTTGCTATGCCGAATTAGTTGCCGTTGAAACTTTTAACACACTTAAAAAAGAAAAAGTTTCTAGAACCATCGAAAATTTTTTGGAGGAAAACAATTTGAAAGCTACCGACATTGATGTTGTGGTTTTTGGAAATAATGGCGATGTGGATTTTGACGGTTATTACAACCAACTTTCAGAAGGAATTTTTAGCAAGGCCCAACAAGTGTATTACAAACATTTGGTGGGCGAAAACAACACAGTTTCCGCTTTTGGACTTTGGTTGGCTTCAAAAATTCTGAAAACCCAAACCATTCCCGAAATTGTAAAAATCAACGAAATTAAATCCTCGGAAGTCAAAACGGTTCTTTGCTACAACCAGTACCGCGGCCAAAACCACAGTCTAGTCCTTCTAAAAAAATGTTGAGGTTTTACACCATAAACGCTCTGGCTTTGGTAGTATTTTTAGGACTATTACTCGGAGGTTTTTTTGGGGATATTCCAGTTTGGCTCTATATTTTATTTGTATTTATTTGGGTCTTGATTACAGCCATCGGCTCATTTCAGATTAAATGGAACTATCACCTTCAGTCTTTAAACCACAATTACAATATTTCAGGAAATCATGTTGCAATCACTTTTGATGACGGCCCAAACCTAGAATTCACCCCGAAGGTTTTATCAATTCTGAAAGATTATAACGCAAAAGCCACGTTTTTTTTAATAGGAAAAAATGCCGAAAAGAACCCAGATTTAGTTCAGCGAATATTAAATGAAGGTCATGCCATCGGCAATCATTCCTATTCGCATTCTAAAATCTTTGGATTTTTCTCTTCGAAAAAAGTCGCTAGTGAATTGAAACAGACCAATTCAATTTTGAAGAAAATTACGGGAAAGGAAGTGAAACTGTTTCGTCCACCTTTCGGTGTTACCAATCCGAACATCAAAAATGCATTGCGAAGGACTGGCCATCAATCCATTGGCTGGAGTAAGCGAAGCTATGACACGACAAACATTTCCGCAGAAAAAATCTTTAAGAGAATAACGGCTAATTTGAAAAAGGGGGATATCATCCTACTCCACGATAGCAGCGCAAAAACCGTTGCCGTATTGGAACAGTTATTGCTATTTTTGCAATCGCACAAATTGCAGTCGGTCCCCGTGGATCGCTTACTTGAAATTGAGGCTTATGCGTAATTATTTTCTATTATTATTTTTTATTGGTATTGGAAGCACTTTTCAAGCGCAGGAAAGTGCAATGAATGCCTCTGAAATTGTTTCCTTCAAAGAAAAGGTAATCGCCACAGCTAAAACCACTAAATCTATAAAGACCGATTTTGTACAGTACAAGCACTTAGATTTTTTGGCAGATGATGTGAAAACATCGGGAAAAATGAGTTTTAAAGCGCCCAACTTAGTAAAGTGGGAATACACAAATCCATACCAATACAGCGTGATTTTTAAGGAAGACCAACTGCTCATAAACGATGGTGGCACTAAAAGTAAAGTGGATATTGGCAATAGCAAACTCTTCAAAAAGTTGAACCAATTGATTGTGAATAGCGTTAAAGGCAATATGTTCAACGATGCCGATTTCACGGTTTCATTCTTTAAATCTTCAAAATACAACAAAGCGGTTTTTATTCCTAAGGACAAGAAAATAGCGGGTTACATTGCTTCATTCGAGCTTCTTTTCAACAAAAACGACGCACAGGTTTATGAAGTGAAAATGGTAGAGCCTTCGCAGGATTTTACCCGTATCATTTTCAGCAACCGAACATTAAACAGCACCATAAATGATTCGGTTTTTAGCAATTAGTTTATTTGCAAGCCTCTTGGTTTCGTGTACGTTAAGGACCACGGAGGGATTGCGGCAAGTACATTTCAACAAAACGGAGCTTGAGAATCCTTATTTTTCAAATCCCGAAATCGATTATGTTTACAAGGCGAAGATTAAAGTTTACAGCAAAAATTTCGGAGGGATTTTAATTGTAAAGAAGACAGGCCCTGAAAGTCACCGAGTGGTATTTACAACTGAATTTGGCAGCAAACTGTTTGATTTTCAGTTTGAAGGAGATACTTTTACGAAGAATTTTGTTGTGGAGGATTTGGACAAAAAGTTCATCGTCAATATTTTAAAGGATGATTTTAAGTTGTTGGTGAACGAAAGTACAACAGTTTTGGCGGTTTATGAATCTACAAATCAAAGAGTTTACAAGACACAATCTGATGAAAGATTCAATTTTTATTTTATTGAAGATAAGTCAGAAAAGCTTGAGAAAATCGTAAATACCTCTAAGACAAAGGAGAAAGTGGAAATTGTTTTTGCTTCTGCTGAGGGAAAAATTGCAGACACTATCGTCATAAAGCACAGCAATATCAAGTTGAAAATTGATTTGGAAAAATTTAAAGAAGAGTAATATGTTAATAGACGGATTATACAGCGTAAGGGAAACCGAAACCACTCCCGAAGGTATTTTGGCAAAGGTTCATTTAAATAAAGACCATGCTATTTTCAAAGGCCATTTCCCTGGAAATCCTGTGATGCCGGGCGTTTGTATGATTCAGATTATAAAGGAACTTACCGAGGATGCAACCCAGAAGAATTTGTTTTTGACCGTTTCGTCAAACATTAAATTTATGGCGATCATTAATCCGGAAAAGAACCCTGATTTGCAGCTCACCCTTGATATTAAAGAGGAAAACGGCGAGGTGAAAGTAAAAAACACTACGTCTTATGGCGATACTGTGGCATTGAAATTGAATGCCGCTTTTAAAATTGTTGATAAAACCTAACCTTAACAGGTCTTAAAGACCTGTTAGGTTTAGCCCAAGACTTTTAAATTATGAAATACATACTTATACTATTGCTTTTTTTTATTTCCATCATTGGAAACGCACAGGATTTAAAAAGCGTTCGCACCCAATACCCTGAAGCTGTAAAGAGCAGTGAAGCTGCTTCAAAACTTGATACGGAACTCTCCAAAATTAATAATTCCAGCAAGTCAGTTTTGGTGGCTTATAAAGGTGCAGTTTTAACATTGAAAGCAAAATTTGCAAAAAGGAAAAGTGATAAAAAGGATTTCTTCAAAGAAGGGGTTACTCTGATTGAAAGTGCAATAATGGCCGATTCTTCAAACATCGAAATCCGTTACTTACGGTTGAGCGTGCAGGAAAACTCGCCTAAGTTTTTGGGTTATCATAAAAATATTGAAGGCGATAAGCAATTTCTTATAGACAACTACACAACTGTTTCTTCAAAAGAGTTGAAAAGTTTGATTAAGGATTTTGTGTTGAAATCTGAAAATTTTAATGAATCTGAAAAAAAGTCTATCCAATAATTTTCTTCAAATAAAATTTAATCAAGGTCTTTTACTATTATTTTTTTAATATTTTACCATTTCCTTAACACTTACAGCTCCTTAGGGTCACAAGTTTTATAAATTACTGTCAATGAGTAAATTGTTATTTTTCTTTTTATTTGTCACAACTTTTTGTGTGGCCCAAAAAAATTCTGATCCCAGTCCTGAAGAGATATCTGAAGCAAAAATTCTTAAAATTCAATATCCAAATGATGACCTTGTGCTTTTGGATAGTAAAGATTACGTGACCTTTGGTTTTAATAATGATAAGCGCCAAGTTTTCGTAAAACAACAAATTAATGAGGAACTGTTGAACATTTCTTCCCGAACCGATATTCAAAAGCATATATTTTATGATGGCCAATCTGAAGTAAACAATTTCGGTCTAAAATATAGGAATAATAAACCCGCATATTTTAAGGTAAAAGATGAGGCCTATACCGTGGAAGAATTTTTTTTCAATGATGCCCGTGTAAAATATGCAAGTGTTGATTTTCCGGTTCAAGGGTATAAATATTACTTTGAAGCCACAAAGAATATATTTGATATAAAATATTTTACCTCCCTCTATTTTACGGATTCTTACCCAATTAGTAAAAAGGAAATCACTTTAGTGATTCCCAAATGGCTAAATCTTGAAATTAAGGAAATGAATTTTGAAGGTTTTCAGATTTCAAAAACCAGCACTTTTGATGAGAAGCAGAACGCAACTATAATAACATATTCAGTTTCGGGTTTAGAAGCAGCATACAAAGAAGAACAATCCCCTGGACCTAGTTATATATACCCACATTTGTTGATTTTGGCAAAATCATATACAAATGCAGGGGATAGCTATACATTGTTTAATGAAACCAAAGACCTATATAATTGGTATAAATCATTGGTTGATTCTATGGCGGATGATCCTACTGTTTTAAAACAAAAAGTGACCGAACTCACCGCAAATGCAAAAACAGATGAAGAAAAAATCAAGAATATATATTACTGGATACAAGACAATATTCGTTACATAGCTTTTGAAGATGGACTGGCAGGTTTTAAGCCAGATGAATGCCAGAATGTATTCAAAAAGAGATATGGGGACTGTAAAGGAATGGCAAATCTCACCAAGCAAATGCTTATTGATGCTGGTTTTGATGCCCGTTTAACTTGGCTGGGCACCAAAAGAATTGCCTATGATTATTCAACCCCTTCCCTGTCTGTTGACAACCATATGATCTGTACGGTTTTTTATGACGGGCAGAAAATATTCTTGGATGGCACCGAAAAATTTAACCCTTTTGGTGAATATGCCGAACGTATTCAAGGCAAACAAGTAATGATTGAGAATGGAGACTCTTTTATTTTGGAAACCGTTCCGATCGTAGCTCCATGGAGACTCTTTTATTTTGGAAACCGTTCCGATCGTAGCTCCAGAAACAAATAAAGAAACCCATGTTTTTAATGCCAAGATCAATAATAATGCCTTGGAAGGAAACGTATCGCTCACCTATTCAGGTGAAAGTAGGGCTTCTTTTCTGTACGTTTTTAATAATTTAAGAACAGAAATGAAAAATGAAGCCTTGGAATATTATTTAAAAAGGGCAGACAGGAATATGATGGTGGATAACATTGAAACTTCAGATTTGGAAAACCGCGATGATCAACTTTCCATAGATTTTAATTTAAAACAAGACAATGCAGTTTCTTCCTTTGATGATGAAATTTATATAAACCTAGATTATTATCAGGAATATGGCAAATGGCTTTTTAACGAGCGAAATACAGATTATGAATTTGCGCATAAGGAATACCTGTCTTCAGAAATAAACCTCGAACTTCCCGAAGGATACAAAGTAACAGAGTTGCCCAAGGGAATAGACGTTAACACCAAAACCTATAAAATTTTCGTTGATTTTGAACTTACTGATAATGTGCTTCATTATAAGAAGGTTTTTGTTATGAAGGACGCCGTTGTGAAAAAATCGAATTTTGAAGAATGGAACGAAACCATAAAAAGCCTTCAGTCCATTTACAACCAACAAATAATTCTAGTAAAAGACTAATTCCTATTTACCTAACTGCCCCATTATTATGATTAAAAAAATTCTTGGCATTACATTTTTTGCGCTACTCTCAATAACTGCCACTGCACAATCAAAAAAAACACTTGAAAAACAGCAAGAAATAAAAAATCTGGTTTGGAATGACAACGATCCTTACAGAAATGTGATGGATATTCCCGAAAACTGGAATAATGAGTCGGCTGTATTTATTGTAAAAAGCATAAAGTATATCTACAACAGACCCGGCAACAGTATTGAATACACCAAAATAGAAAGAGACCGGATAAAGCTTTTGGACCAAGCTGCTGTTGCGGAATATTCAGAATTAAAATATACCGAAGGAAACGTTTTTTATAGAGAAATGAGCCGGGTGACCAATACTTTTTTCTTGGGAGTAAAAGTGATAAAGCCCAATGGCGAAGAAATTGAAATAGACGTAAACCAAGAATCCGTTTCCAACAACGACGAAAAGAAAATTGCAATCCCGTCTTTGGAAAAAGGAGACATTATTGATTATTATTTCTACACAAACACTATTGTGGGTGAGAATGATCTGTACCAATATAAGCCAGTAGAAAATACAATAGGAGATACCTATCCAATCATCAAATTTGATTTTTTATTGGAAACGGAAGATGATTTCTTTATAAACTTTAACACCTATAACGGCGCGCCAAAACTTCAGCAAATAGTTGAGCCAACAAAAAAAGATAAAAAAAGAGTCTATTCCTTTAAGGCGGAAAATGTTGAGAGAAACGATTTTCCAAGATGGTTCTTCCCTTTGGTGGAATTGCCTTCCTATAAATTTCAAGGGCTTTTTGCCCGCTCTGGAAAATATGAAAAGAAAGCCTATGCCTTCATCCCTGAAGATGTAAATATTGTAAAAACAAATGTTTCCAAAGAGGAAATCTTCAATCTCTATGAAGATAAATTTAGACCCTACGGCGATCTTGGCGATGTGGAACGTTTCTTAAAAAAGAAAAACTTCACCACAAATGAAGAGAAAGTAAAAGAAGTATTCTACTACATACGCCATGCTTATTACACCAACTATGTTGAGGCATTCGTGATGGACGAATCAAACATAATGTACCCTTTTGAACTTTACGGCAAAAACCCTATTATTTTCAATAATGAAGTAGATTTTGTGCGTTTTTTCACAGCCTTTTTAAAAGATAATAAGATAGATTATGAAATTATTATTGGCACCCAACGCTACAATGGCGATATAAAAGATTTGCTCATGGAAAGCAACATCAGTTTTATTCTGAAAGTAAACACCGAAAAACCCGTTTACATAGAATATTTTGACCCATACGCAACGCCCAACCAAATTTCGCCTTTGCTGGAAAACACAAATGCCTATACCCTAAAGGTAGTTGACAGAAAGCATATTGAAAATATTGAAACCGTAAAATTGCCAACATCCACTTATAAGGAAAACAACTCTACAGAAAAAACGGAGATGACAATCACTCCCGATTTTTCAGGCATTTCCATAAATAGATCCTTTACATACAATGGACAGACAAAGATAGATGAGCAAAAAAATCTGTTGATGTACTATGATTATGTGTATGAAGATCACGCGAAATATGAAACAGAACCCATTCTCGATAGGGTGAGAAATAAAAAGGACCAAGAAAAATATAAAAAGGAATACGCAGCATTGCTTAAAAAGCTAAAGGATGAACAACAAGAGAAAATTAAAGAAAGAACCGCTGGCGAATACAATTTAAAAATTGAAAACTATTCCTTCAAAATCTTGAAAAACGGAAGATTTGGAAAGGAAGATTCTTTTGAATATAAAGAGGAGTTTACCATGGGGAACGATTTAATTAAAACAGCTGGGAAAAATTACATACTGGATATAGGGAAAATGTTAGGAAGCCAAGTAGATCTGAGCAACAAAGAAAAGGGAAGGACAAATAATATTTATATGAATTACCCAAGGTCATTTAACTACCAAATAATGGTTAACATTCCAGATGGATATTCAGTTTCGGGGATTGAAAACCTTACGAGTAGTGTAGAAAACGAAACGGGTGGTTTTACAAGCAAGGCTTCAATTGAAGGAAATAAACTTGTGATAGATATTCAAAAATTCTACATTCACAATTATGAGCCCAATGCCAACTGGCAAAAAATGGTTGCCTTTCTTGAGGCTGCTTCCCAGTTTACCCAATCAAAGGTCTTATTGAAAAAAGAATAGTATGGTTATGAAATATTGCTGCATTTTATTGTTTTTAACTCTTTCAAATGCTTTTGGTCAAGATATAATTGTACTGAATGATGGAGGCAAGTTAGAAGCAAAAATTAAAGAAATTACGGATTCCGAAATATCTTATATTCGATTTGATAACCTTGATGGGCCTATTTTTATTGCAAAAATAAAAAAAATAAAAGAGGTCGTGTTTGAAAATGGGACTTCTCTTAGTTTTTCAGATATAGAAAATATAGAAGCAATGTCTCTAGAAGAAACAAAAACATTTATTGTTCAAAGCATAAATAATTTTGCATTTCAAAGGGATGGTGATAAAGCTTATACTGCGGATTTTGAAGGTAAATATTTGAAGTTATCCCGTAGAAATATTGAATCAGGTGAAATATATGAGAATTATCGATTGTATGATTTTAGTTCCAAATGTGATTTTCATAATTTATCAAAAAGAGGAAACGATTTAAGCTATATTAATGTTTACGTACCTCGTATTGTAAATGATGAAAATAGAACGGGTTATAAATTAGTAATTTTAGTAAAGGGGCATGAGAAAGGCCAATTATTATTAAATGCATTAAAGAAATACAACGAATTTTTCAAAGAAGATTAAATACTATATTTGTTCCTCACCATCTACAACTGAAATCTGAAAATTTCAGTGACCTAGAGGAAGAACTATTTTAAATGTATAGTTTATGAAATATATATACGTTTTGTTGATGCTTTTTTCAATTTCGAATTCCTTTGGGCAAGATATTATTCTTATGAAGGATAGTGAACTTGTTCAGGCTAAGATTATAAAAATCACAAGTGATATTATTCAATATAACCGTTGTGATAATTTGGATGGCCCTTTTTATGAAATGCCTACAAGCCTAATTGAAAAAATTAATTTCGAGAATGGTACTGAACAATATTTCCAAGTGAATGAAGAGAAGAAAAATTCGGAAGCGGCAAATTATTCGCTAGCTGAAACAAAAGAGTTTATAATTAAAACCATCAACGAACATGGTTATGAAGAAGATACCTTCAAGCGAAGGTATAGAGCCAGTTTTGAAGGAGATTTTTTGAGATTGATCGTAATGAGAAAGGATGAAATTGAACCTTCTCACAAAGGTATTCTTTATGATTTTTCGAATGTTTATAAGTTCCAACATGTTTCGAAACGTTCTGATCAATTGGCATTCGTGAATATTTTTGTTTCCATTGTGAAAAATGAAAAAAAGATGAAATTTGACAAACATAAATTGATTATGCGTATTGATGATCCCGATAAAGCTGAATCTATTCTCAACGCACTTAAATATTACAATTCCCTGCTTTTGGGGAAAAGTAAATCGGGTGACAAGTTCTAATTCTTTAAAACTTATATTTGCTCCATGCCCTCTGTACCTTCGTGGTGCAATTAATCACAAATTTACAGAGCACACAGAGATTAAAATTCCAAAATGGACCAAAAACTACTTTCAGAAAAATTCAAAACCCTGAAATGTTGCGTAATTATTCCAACTTACAATAATTACAAAACACTGCAACAGGTCATTGAAGGCGTTTTGGGTTACACCGAAGATGTTATTGTGGTGAATGATGGCTCCACAGACTCCACTTCGGAAATATTGATTCAATTTCCACAAATCCAACAAATACAGCTTTTAAAGAATAAAGGAAAAGGCAACGCCCTGCGCCAAGGTTTTAAGCTAGCCGACAGTTTGGGATATCACTACGCAATCTCGATTGACAGTGACGGACAACATTTTCCAGAGGATATTCCTGTATTTATAGATGCTTTGGAAAATGAAGAAAACAAAGAAATTTTGCTCATCGGCTCTCGCAATATGACCCAACAAGGCGTCCCGAAAAAAAGCAGTTTTGGCAACAAGTTTTCAAACTTTTGGTTTTGGGTTGAAACGGGAACCCGCTTGCAGGACACGCAGTCCGGCTTTCGATTGTACCCGCTTTTCGCGATGAAAAAGCTGAGATTCTACACCAAAAAATTTGAGTTCGAAATTGAGGCTATCGTAAAGGCCGCCTGGAGCGGGATTGAAGTGAAAAACATCCCAATCCAAATCCATTATGAACAGGAAGATAGAGTTTCGCACTTCCGTCCTTTCAAGGATTTTACCAGAATAAGCATCTTAAATACCTGGTTCGTATTCGTTACATTTCTGTATATAAAACCCCGAAATCTTTTCAGAAAACTAAAAAAAAAAGGTTTCAAACGGTTTATAATGGAAGATCTTTTGGGCAGTGATGACTCTGCAGAAAAAAAAGCATTTTCCATTGCACTTGGCCTTTTCATTGGTCTTTCACCGCTTTGGGGCTTTCACACGGTGGTAGTTATTTTTTTGGCGCTGCTCTTTAATTTGAACAAAGTAATTGCCTTTGCTTTTTCTAATATAAGCATTCCGCCCTTCATTCCGCTGATACTTTATTTCAGCCTTAAACTGGGAAGTTGGCTGTTGGGTGAAAGTTTTGTGCTTTCCATGAGTGAAATTGACCCGAGTATTGAGCTGGTAAAATATTTAAAATCCTATATTGTCGGCAGTTTGGTGCTTTCGGTAACTGTAGCGATTACCCGATACCGATTCGTTTTCGTACAGCCATTCCTCGCCCGCGCCGACAGCGCGATCCGGCAACACGAAAACCGCGTCACCGCCGCCGCTGTCGTGCCACCCCGTGCGGCTCGTCACACGGGCGCGGGCTTTTGGCGTCGCTTCGATCAGGTATTGCCGCAGCAACTGC
>JAPKFY010000129.1 GCA_026646335.1 Aequorivita sp.
CGGAAGGCACCAATTTCTTAATTGCCAATTCTGCATTTAAAAAATCAATTACACCAAAAGCATTGGGTTTTAACTCTGCATCTATTGCTTTAATGGTTCTCAGGTTGTCAATTTCGTTTTCAAAATATCCAAAACTGGTGAAAAGATTGAACACTGCGTCAAATTTTCGCGGATAGGGCAGACACATATCGTGCACCTCAAAATGAAGTTTGGGTTTTTCGTATTGTTTGGCATATTCAATACTCTCTTCGGAAAGATCGATGCCCGTAACATTAAATCCTTGTTTGTATAAATATTTGGCATGCCTTCCTCTGCCACAGGCAAGGTCGAGGATGGTATCTCCTTTTTTTAGATTCAAATAGTTGGTAAGCGCGTTCATAAACAACGCTGCTTCCCGATGGTTTCTATCTTTATAGAGAATGTGGTAGTAAGGCGTGTTGAACCACGAAGCGTACCAATTGTCCTTTTCTTTTTGCATAGTTATCGTTTCGCCCTGCTAAAATACTGTATTTTTGCAGGAAATCTGTTTAAATACTATGACAAAGAATTTTAAAATGGTTGCCAAAACCCTTTTTGGGATGGAAGAACTTCTTGCACAGGAGCTTCGCCAGTTGGGTGCTTCGTCCATTGAAATTGGTGTGCGAAATGTTTCCTTTGAAGGTGATACAGGCTTTATGTACAAAGCCAATCTATGCAGCCGAACCGCTATTAAAATCCTAAAGCCGATCACCGCTTTCAATATTTTCACCGAAGAAGATCTTTACAAAAGGATATATGAAATGCCCTGGGAAAATTATATGGATGTGAAGGGTAGCTTGGCTGTAAACGCAACTGTTTTTTCTGAAGTTTTCACACATTCACAATATATCTCCCTCAAAACGAAAGATGCCATTGTGGATAGATTCCGCGATAGGGAAGGAGTAAGACCAGATGTAGATCTGGATCATCCTTCACTTCGCATAAATATCCATATTGATAGAAATATATGTACGGTTTCCTTGGACAGTTCGGGGGAATCATTGCACAAGCGCGGTTATAAGGTAGAAAGCACTCTTGCACCCATAAATGAGGTGCTTGCAGCTGGAATCCTTATGCTTTCCGGATGGAAAGGGCAGTGCAATTTTCTGGATCCAATGTGTGGGAGTGGAACCATTTTAACCGAAGCTGCAATGATAGCCTGCAACATTCCGCCAAACCTAAACCGGGAAGAATTCGGTTTTGAAACCTGGCCTGATTTTGATGTAGATCTTTATGAAAAAATAGAAGAAGCTGCGCTTTCAAAAGTTCGTGATTTCCCTCATAAAATTTACGGCTTTGACACAGATCCAGTGGCTATAAAAAAGGCAAAAGAAAACATTAAAAGCGCCAATCTACAGGATTTCATTGAAGTGAAACAACAGGATTTCTTTCAAAGCGAAAAGGAGCAAGACAAACCGTTATACATCGTTTTCAATCCGCCCTATGATGAGCGAATTTCAGTCAATGATGTTGAAGCGTTTTACAGCTCTATAGGTAATACCTTGAAACGCGGTTATCCGGGCACACAGGCTTGGATGATTACTTCAAACATGGAAGCGCTGAAATTTGTTGGACTTCATCCTTCAAAAAAGATAAAACTCTTTAACGGAAAGCTGGAGGCTAAACTTGTGCGTTATGAAATGTATGAGGGGAGTAGGAAGGCCAGTAAACAGTAAATCAGTTTTCAGTAGCGGTTGGCTGGAAGAAAATATGCAATATTCATCGTTGAATACTTCCAAATTTAAGGGATTGGAGTCTATTCTTTTGAAACTTCGGTCTTTTTGAAGATTGGAATCAAATAGGAAAGGGAATAGCCATAACCTACACCAAACTCGCTGTAATCATAGGTCCTGTTGAAACCAGGAATGTATAGGTTGGCAAAATTCTCAGGCTCGTCTTCGCTGATTTTTCTTTTTAGCTGAACGTTTAATGAAAGATATAGATTGTTCAGTATTTCGGTTTTTATAGCTATAATTAATTCGGCCCAATGGGCTGTTAAACCACTGTATTCTCTGGATTCATAAATTGTTTGGGTAGGAAAGGCGGGGTTGTCTGTATAAATTCTATAACTCACAAGTTCCTGCTTAAATGTTGAAAAGCCATAACGCAAACCCATGGTAATGGCGTTTTCCATTCCCAGCCAGTTTTCATAGGCGTTGTAATCAAAACCTATTTTGGCATAGCTTCCGGTAGTCCTGGAGGAAACATAAGGTTCAATCCAGTCTTTCTTTTCATTGCCCAGTTCCACCGCGGCGTAAAACTTTTTGGTCACCCTGAAATCGCCCATCACTTCAAATCCGGAATAGCCGTCTTCAATCAAGGTTCGCAATGGCTTGGCCAAATCCACGCCAACTCGCAATCCAAATTTTTCAATCTTTGGAATTGTATCGTTGGTTGTTTCCCCCTTCTTTTGCGCCACCATTGCTTGCGTGCCGCAAAAAAGACTAATGCAGCATAATAACGTGGGCGCTATTTTCATCATTTACAGTTTCTCTTATTACAGTTACTTGTTTTATCCAATTCTCGGTTCCTTCTTGCTCTAAATTTGCCTCTAGATTGAAATATTCGGTCTTATAACCACACGCGCGGTTCACATAGCCATCTTGCCTTTGATAAATAAACATTACTTTATCCGTATTGATCAAAGTGTCATTGGTTCTATAGGTTGTTTGTATGAATTTATATTTTGTGGTATCTGAAATAGTGCTAAGAGGTATGGAAATTTCTTTTGTGTTTTCAAAGGAAATAACCTCCACAGATGTTTCATAGTCTGTTTGAACGCTCAAAACATTTACATTTTTCGCATTGGCTGGATTTGCAAAATCACTAAAGGCAATGACTATTTTTGCAGTGGTTGCCGTATCGGGGGGACAAATGTCATCCTTTGTACAGCCTTTGAAAGTAAAGATTATAAGGATGAGTAAAATAATTCGTTTAATCATATTTTGATTATCGTTTTTCCAAAAGTACAACATTTTCCACGTGATGCGTCTGTGGAAACATATCTACAGCTTGTACTTTAATTACTTTATATTTTGAATCCAAAAGCGCTAAATCGCGAGCTTGGGTTGCACTGTTGCAACTTACGTACACAATTCTTTCAGCTCCCAGATTCAGTAATTGCGCAACAACATCTGCGTGCATGCCTTCTCGTGGTGGATCTGTGATAACAACGTCCGGCTTTCCGTGTTTATTGATAAATTCCTCGTTGAAGACCTTTTTCATATCGCCCACGTAGAATTCAACGTTTTCAATATTGTTCAATTTCGCATTCGCTTTCGCAGCTTCTATAGCGTCTGGCACAGATTCAACACCGATTACCTTTTTCGCGTTTTTGGCGACGAACTGTGCGATGGTTCCCGTTCCCGTGTAAAGATCGTAAACAAGTTCATTGCCGCTCAAGCCTGCAAAATCACGGGTTATTTTGTAAAGCTCAAAGGCTTGCTCGCTGTTGGTCTGGTAAAAGGACTTGGCGTTTATCTTAAACTTCAATCCTTCCATTTCCTCAAAAATATGATCCCTTCCGTAAAAGAGCTCAATGTCTTGATCATAGAGCGTATCATTACCTTTGGAATTGATTACATATAACAGGGAAGTGATCTGCGGAAATTCTTCGGCAACGGCCTGTAACAACAACTTTCTGTTTTCTTCGTCTTCGTGAAAAAACTGGACCAAAACCATCGCTTCACCAGTAGAAGTGGTACGAAGCATCAAGGTTCTTAAAAAACCTTCCTGATTTCTTGTGTTGAAGAAAGCTAGATTCAATTCCTCCGCTTTCGCTTTTATAAAATCACGGATGGCGTTGCTTGGGTCTGCTTGTAAGTAACATTTTTCCAAATCCAAAATCTTGTCCCACATGCCAGGAATATGAAATCCCAAGGCGTTTCGGTTCTCAATTACTTTGTCACTTTTTATTTGTTCCAGCGTCAGCCATTTGTTGTCGCTAAAGCTAAACTCCATCTTGTTGCGATAGAAATATTGTTTCTCCGAACCCAAAATAGGTTGGAAATCTGGCAATTCAATTTTGCCGATGCGTTTCAAATTTTGTTCAACTTCTTTTTGTTTGTAAAAAAGTTGGTGTTCATAACCGAGATTTTGCCATTTGCAACCCCCGCAAGTGCCGAAGTGCTGACAAACCGGCTCGACCCTTTTTTCAGAATACTTTGAAACTGAAAGCACGGAAGCTTCGTAAAAAGCTTTTTTCTTTTTAAAGGTTTGCACCGTAACTACATCGCCAGGAACGGCATTGTCAATAAAAACCACTCTTCCGTCAGGGGCTTTGGCAACGGCTTTGCCTTTTGCGCCAGCATCAATCACCTCGAGGTTTTCTAAAATCAGTCTGTTATTTTTTCTCGCCATAGGCGCAAAAATAGCATAATTGTTAGGTTTAAATCCTGTTAAGGCATCAAAAAATGTGGGATTTATTTAGTAATTTGCGGCCCACGGAGGATTCCGCTCCATTAATCAGGAATCAAAACATTTTTACTTCAAATTATTACAACATTATGTCAGTTTTAGAGCAAACAGCTTCACAAAAAGCGATCGATTTAGAAAACAAATACGGAGCCCATAACTATCATCCACTTCCTGTGGTTTTGAACAGGGGAGAGGGCGTTTATGTTTGGGATGTGGAAGGCAAGAAATACTACGATTTTCTTTCGGCCTACTCTGCAGTGAACCAAGGGCATTGCCATCCAAAAATTGTCAACGCAATGATGGAACAAGCAAAAACGCTTGCACTTACTTCGCGTGCCTTTCACAACGATATGCTTGGGAAGTACGAGAAATTTGCTTGTGAGTTTTTCAATTTTGACAAATTACTTCCAATGAATACGGGGGCCGAAGCTGTGGAAACTGCTTTAAAAATCTGCCGTAAATGGGCTTATGAGAAGAAAGGCATAGACGAAAACGAAGCCGAAATCGTGGTTTGTGAAAACAATTTCCACGGCCGTACTACTACTATTATATCTTTCAGCAACGATCCCGTGGCGCGAAAGCATTTTGGACCTTACACCAAAGGGTTCATAAAAATAGAATACAACAATCTGGAACAGCTTCAGCAACATTTGGAAAGCAATAAAAACATTGCAGGTTTCTTGGTGGAACCTATTCAAGGGGAAGCTGGGGTTTATGTTCCTTCTGAAGGCTATTTGAGCAAGGCAAAGGCTTTGTGTGAAAAACACAACGTACTTTTTATTGCAGACGAAGTGCAAACAGGAATTGCCCGTACCGGAAAATTATTGGCCGTTGACCATGAAAACGTAAAGCCAGATCTTTTGATTCTTGGGAAAGCCTTGAGCGGAGGAGCATATCCAGTTTCTGCTGTTTTGGCAAACAACCATATTATGGAAGTTATCCAGCCGGGCAACCACGGTTCCACTTTTGGTGGAAATCCTGTGGCTGCTGCCGTGGCTATTGCGGCACTAAGTGTAGTTCGCGATGAAAAGCTTGCCGAAAACGCGGAAAGACTTGGAAAACTATTCCGAAGTGAATTGAACAAGTATATTGCAACCAGCAAGGTAGCAAAATTGGTCCGCGGAAAAGGATTGTTGAACGCTATTGTTATCAATGATTCCGAAGACAGCGACACGGCTTGGAACATCTGCCTAAAGCTTCGCGATAATGGTTTGCTTGCAAAACCCACCCACGGAAACATCATTCGTTTTGCGCCACCATTGGTGATGAACGAGGAGCAACTGATGGATTGTGTTTCAATAATTATTAAGACTTTGAAGGGGTTTGAATAACCCCTCCGCCTTCGGCACCTCCCATTAAAAAAAAGGGGAGGAACCATTATAAAGGGCATTCCAATATTTATAAAATCAAAACGGCCCCGATTATGTATCGGGGCCGTTTTTTTAAAAATGGGAAAATTTAAACCCTTGGTGGGCAGAGTTTAAGTCTTATTTATTGTGAACAATAACTTTATAATCTAAAATAACATCTTCTGAAGTGGTAAGTTTTACCAAATACACACCATCACTAAGGTTGCCGGTGTAGAAGGTATAATTATTCTTAGCGCCCAAGTTTTTCTCTTGGATTACCAATTTGCCGTTCATATCATAGACCATTGCAGAATTGATGGTATAACCTTCTGGGTTGCTAACTTCCATTTGTTGTACTGGGTTGTTTTGGAAGAGATTCACATTTGCCAGAATAGTTTCTTTAGCTTCAAGTTCTGTTATAGGAGCATCGCGTTTTACGTTCGGGCTGCGGAAAACCACAAAGAATCTGTTGTCATACGTACCCGCTGGTAAAGTTAGGGTAACGCCAGAAGCAGTTGCGTTGGTCAATTCTTTATAGGTGTTTTCCTGGCTGTCAAAAAGATAGGCGCGTTGGTATGGTTTTTTAACTTCCTCTACTACTACCAAACGTATTTGTGTAGCGTTTTGGGTCTTAAAGGCAATTGGTATTTGCTTCTCTATGCTATAGTTTGTCCCGTTGATTACATAAGGCTTGCGGTTATTGTCATTGCCAATGGGGAAGTAGGCATCTGTCTTTAAATCCTGCGCACTCAATCCATCTAAACCCCGGTCATAGCCATCTGTAGCTTGATCGTAAAAAGCAATGACCATATCTCTGGTTACCGCTTCATCAAAAATTGCCCAAATACGCATTAATGGAGTGCGGTTATCTACTGGTGCTGCTCCTGTTGAAGTTGACAAGGTTGGTCCTCCTGCATCATTGCCTTCGTTTGCGGTATCATCACCGCCAGGTCTTTGAAATACGGAGCCAACAGTGCCTTCTTTAAAAAACAATCTGTGCTCGTTTTTTACTAAAACGTTACCATTGGCACGGCCTACAAACATAATGCCTTGGCCAATGGGGGCAAAGCGTTTGTTCTGGTCATTTCCGGGGGTTCCAGGAGGGGTTCCGCCAGAGCCTCCACCAGAATTATAATATAAAAAAGGAGTGGAAGTATATATACCTAAATTGCTATTATTGTAAGGATTCCCATCAGTATCTTCAGGACCTACGGTAAAAACTCCATAGCCATAAGGTTTTTGGGAGTAATAATGTGAAGCTACTGATCTGTTTTCATCGTAATACCAAAATGTGTCCAAGGCAGCATTGTCTGGTAAATCGTAAAAAAGTTCATTTAAGTCTAAAGCTGATGGATACGGGTTTCCAGCTAGGGTCATTAAACCTGTTCCTACAGGAATAGTGAAATCACCATTGTTTGGTCTTCCTCTAAATTCATAAACTTGGTTGGGACCAGGGACTACCGCTCCAAGGCCTTTCATAGTAAAGCCATACCCTGCTAGTGCAGCGTTATTACCGTTCATTCTTTGGTAGTTTCCTTCTGCTTCGGTTCCAGGATATTTGTGTGTGTATAACCATCTAGTAGAAATGGTCATACTAGGTGTTAATGTTCCATTAAGACCTGTGGTGGTTAGCGCTTGTCGGGCAGCGGTTACACTTGTCAATGGTAAGGGTTCGTATAAATGCTGTACTCCAAAACTACGGTTACCGGCGGCAGGTGCTGGATGGGTAATAGGGGAACACCAATAGTAGTATGCCCAAGCATTGGTTTCTGGTGTGTTTTGTTGCACGGAAAGTTGGCCGTTACCACTGTTGGCAGAAGTTGTTCCTCCCTGTATTAACTGCCCATTGTCGCGCAAATAGATACTTGCTTCGGTAGTACTTGGCCCATTTGTGTTTCTAATCAAATTTATCTCATTCGTAACGTAAAGAATCTGGTCCTTCACATAAACATAGTCTCGGCGCAACCGCGGCGGCTGGCGCGGATTCGCAAACCGAAGAACCCGCCGCCGAACCTGCAAATCTTCCAGACTGGTTGAAAGCGCCAGAACCGGAGGCGCCGCTCGCG
>JAPKFY010000013.1 GCA_026646335.1 Aequorivita sp.
ACGACTGGCTGGAGGCGGGCGAGCACACCCAGCGCACGGTGGCGCAGCTCTCGCAGAATTCCAAATATATTTAATACCATTAGTAATGCAATCATGAAATTGTGAAAAAATTCCATTTTAACATAAAGTGATCCAGCCAAAAGCAAACTGAATCAACAAAATAGAAAGAAAATTGGTTATTTATTGAAACAAAGCCTTCAGCTCCGTAGCTTCATTTGGCTTCATTTTTCCGGCAAGGACCAGGCTCAATTGTTTTCTTCGAAGAGCAGCTTCGAAACGTTTTTTCTCAATTTCAGTCTCGGGAACCAACTCTGGAACACGAACAGGGTTACCCATTTCATCAACAGCCACAAAAGTATAAATGGCTTCGTTGGAAAGACTTCTTTCGCCACTTTCGCGATCTTCAATAAAAACATCCATAAACACTTCCATAGAACTTTTGAATGCTCTTGAAACCTTGGCTTCAACTGTTACTACACTTCCCAAGGGAATCATTTTGTTGAAAGCCACGTGGTTTACCGAAGCGGTAACCACAATTCTTCTACTATGGCGGCGTGCGGCAATACTGGCAGCACGATCCATCCGCGCCAGAAGTTCGCCTCCAAACATATTTCCTATGGGGTTTGTTTCACTGGGAAGAACCATGTCTGTATAAATAGTCAATGATTCTTTTGGGGTTTTGGCTTGCATCAGAAAAAATTTTTGCAAAGATACCCAACTAGGAAAAAAGAATAGAGAAAAAAGAAGAAAGAAAAGTTGGTTATTAATTGCACGCGTAAATCATAAGCCTACCCAAACTGCGTACTGGCTTACTGAATACTGATTTACTGAATCTCCTGTACCAATATCCAAGCATCTGGATTGTCGGCACGTTGGATTTCGTGAAGTTTATCCAAAGCTTCCATTTGGTCTTCAAAACTGGCATACAAAACTTGGTGAAGGCCGTAGTGATTGGCTTCCATTTTCAAAGGAGAATATCCCTTTTCGCGTAATTGCTCAACTTTTTTAGTTGCGTTTTCTTCCATACGATATGCGCCCGCAACAATATGGTACATTCCAGTGTGTTTCGGAAGTTGCAAACTGAGCACTGGCAATGGATTTTCAATTACAAAAGTAGCTTCCTGAATCTGGTTTTCAACCAATGAATTAGCTTTCTGTCTTTCTGCCAAATTAAACTTTTGAACTTGACTTTCGTAAAGTTTCAAACTTCCAAAACCTATTGCGGACAGTGCAATAACTGCAATTGCGGCATATTTGAGATAAGGTTTTGCTTCTCTTCTTTCGGGCGTAAAATGTATTGGAGCCTTTTCTTCCAGCGCTTCAACGGTTTCTTTATAAACCTCACGGCTTATTTTCGGCGAAACAAATGAAGAAAGCCCAAATGCCAAAGTGCTGAAATTCTGTTGCTGCAACGGTTCAAATTGAAGCGATTTTTCTTCGTTTAGGGCAAATTCACCTATATTTTTGAATGAAATGGTTTTCCCTTCCGAAAGCTCTTTTGAAATTTGAGCCGTAAAGTTTCTTATTCTTTGCAACGCGGTTTCATAACTACATTTTTCAACCGAGGCAACATAATTGGCAAACAAACCATCATTGGCCTGCAACTGTTTATTGAAAGAAACAATTTTTGAAGGCGGGTTGAAGGTGTTTGTGGAATTGTCAATATGTGCAGATTTATAACGTGTCAAAAAAGCACCAAAACCAGGAATAATCACACATTCGTATCGGTATAGCAGGTCAGATATGTAGGTTGTAAGTTGCATATAAACAAAATTAGCCTTTTTTGAAGGCAATCCAATTTTTGTTTTGGTAATTTATTAACAACTTAAAAAGTTGTATTTTTAAAGTTCCTCCCCGATTATAAATTTCAAAAGGATGCTTTCACAAAACGAACTGCGCTATACGCTTGCATTGCAGCGTATTCCAAATTTAGGGGATATTTCAGCGAAAAAACTATTGCGGAAAATGGGTTCTGCGGAAGAAATTTTCAAAGAGAAAAAAAGCAATCTCGCCAAAATTGATGGTATCGGCCTTTTGCGCTTAAAAGACATCAATTTGAAAAAACAGTTGGAAGAAGCTGATGAAGAACTGAGGTTTATTGAAGAAAACGATATTCAATTCAGCTATTTCAAGGACAAAACCTATCCCGAAAAATTAAAACATTGCATAGATGGACCCATACTTTTCTTCCATCGTGGAAATATAGATTTGGTTGGGAAAAAAATAATCAGCATCGTAGGCACACGAAAAATCACCAGTTACGGCAACACTTTTTGCCAAAATTTAATTGAGGAGCTTTCGCCATTAAACCCTGTGATTGTTTCAGGATTAGCTTACGGAGTGGACGTTTGTGCCCATAAAGCTGCAATAGAAAATAAGTTGCAAAACATTGCTTGTCTGGCCCACGGACTAAACCAAATGTATCCAAAGGATCATAAAAAATATATTCAAAAAATAGAGGAAAACGGCGGTTTTATCACAGAATTTTGGAGTAGCGATGCTTTTGATAGAAACAATTTTTTAAAGCGAAACCGTATTATCGCAGGACTTTCTGAAGCTACCATCGTTATAGAATCTGCAGAAAAAGGTGGAAGTTTGGTCACCGCAGATATTGCAAATTCATATAACCGCGAAGTTTTTGCCGTTCCTGGAAGGGCAACCGACAGCCAAAGTCGTGGCTGCAACAATTTGATTAAACAGCAAAAAGCACAGTTACTCACCAGCGCTGCGGATATAATCTATATGTTGGACTGGGAATTGAAAGAGGACAATAAACCCAAACAAACCCAACTTTTCGTGGAATTAGATGATGAAGAAAAAGTAGTCTTCCGATTTTTAAAGGAAAAAGAAAAAGAACTGTTAGACATTATAGCATTGGAATGTAACATTCCTGCCTATAAAGCTGCCAGTATTTTAATGAATATGGAGCTGAAAGGCGTTGTTAGACCATTGCCTGGAAAATTATTTCAGTTGGTTTAGTAGCCCACTTTCTCTCTTACTCTTTTCAAAACTCCATCTGCAACCTTGCGCGCCTTTTCAGCACCAGTATTCAAAGCCGCATCTATTTCGGGAAGATTTTCCATAAAATAGTTGTAGCGAGTGCGTTCCTCTGAAAATTTTTCAACTATCAATTCAAACAAAGCTTGTTTGGCGTGGCCGTAGCCATAGTTTCCAGCTCGGTAGTTTTTTCGCATTTGCGCCACTTCTTCTTTTGAGCCCAGCAATTTATAAAGTCCAAAAACATTGCAAGTATCTGGATCTTTTGGCTCTTCCATCGGCGTACTGTCAGTTTCAATGCCCATTATCTGCTTCCGAAGCTGTTTATCCTCCAAAAATATATTGATGATATTTCCTTTGGATTTACTCATTTTGGTACCGTCCGTTCCTGGAACGTACATGGTTTCCTCTTGCACTTTTCCAACGGGCAATACAAAGGTTTCCCCCATCTGGGTGTGAAAACGGGAGGCAACGTCTCGTGTAATTTCAATATGTTGCATTTGATCTTTCCCAACAGGAACAATTTCGGCATCGTACAAAAGTATGTCCGCAGCCATGAGCATTGGATAGGTAAAAAGCCCTGCGTTTACGTCTTCCAATCTATCCGCTTTGTCTTTAAAGGAATGTGCCAACGTCAATCTTTGAAAGGGGAAAAAGCAACTCAAATACCAAGAAAGTTCTGCGGTTTGTGGCACATCACTTTGGCGGTAAAAAACCGCACGTTCAATATCCAAACCAAATGCCAACCAAGTAGCGGCAACGCTGTAGGTATTTGCGCGAAGTGTTTTTGCATTTTTTATCTGCGTCAACGAGTGCATATCTGCAATAAAAAGGAAAGAGTCATTTTTAGGGTCGTTGGCCATTTCAATTGCTGGAACGATTGCTCCTAAAAGATTTCCGAGATGTGGTGTACCGGTGCTTTGTATTCCTGTGAGTATTCTAGACATTCTTGTTAAAAATTTCAGCAAAGGTACTTTTTTTGATTTATTCACATCGTTCAAATTAGTACTTTTGAAGCTTGATGAAATTAATAAAACAAATATTTGCGGCGTTTTACCGTATTTGGTTCTATTTGGTTATAGCCCTGGCTACAATTTTGTTATTTCCTTTTCTTCTTATTAGTATTTTAAAATATTCTTGGTATCCTTTTTTCTTCAAGGTTGCACGAACTTGGTCTGCCATAATAATTTACGGGATTGGATGCTATCCTATTATAAAACGCGATGTACATTATGAAAAAGGCAAAAGCTATATGTTTGTGGCCAACCACACTTCCATGACTGATATTATGTTGATGTTTTATGCAACAAAAAATCCTTTCGTCTTTGTTGGCAAAAAGGAATTGGCTAAGATTCCACTGTTCGGATACATTTATAAACGCACCTGCATTTTGGTAGATCGGGGCAACAACAAAAGCCGTGTTGAAGCTTTCCGAAGAGCCGAAATGCGTTTGAATGAAGGTTTAAGTGTCTGCATTTTCCCCGAAGGAGGCGTGCCGGAGGATCTTTCGCTTTTGTTGGATGAATTTAAGGATGGTGCATTTCGACTTTCTATTGAACACAAAATAACCATTGCCCCAATGACCTTCCACGACAATAAAAAACGGTTTCCATACTCCTTTTTTAAAGGTGGTCCGGGCAAGATGCGGGTAAAAGTCCATGAGCTTATCCCAACCGCGACCTTGACTTTGGATAAAAGAAAGGAATTGAAAAAGGAAACCAGGGATGTTATTTTAGAAGAATTGCAAAACCCAACGGTTTAGAATATTTTTTTCGAAAAAATACAGTAATAAAAAAACCGTCCTATGGCGAAGAACGGTTTTTTGCAATCATTTTGTTTGAAGTATATCAAACATATTCAACTAAAAACTAACCTAAAACTTGAAACTCAATCCACTGTAAACGCCTAAATAATATGGCTTGAAGTTTACAGATGAATCGGTATAAGGGTTGAGCTGGTATTTAAACATTGGCTCAATATTAAACGTAAATTTTTTGGACAGTTTATAGTCCAATCCCAGCCCGACGTTAGTTGAAAAACTTACAGAGGAGAGATTGTTTGCCTCTCCCAGTACATCAGTAAAATTATCTGCTTTCACTGAAATTTCGTTGTTGCCCAAAAACAAAGTGCTTACCCCACCAATTACATTTACGCCAAATCTACTATCAATTACAGCATATTTAAGCTCAACTGGCACTTCGTAATAATTTATATTTTGAATAAGTTTCGCTTCACCCTGTGTGGATTTCGGCATAATATCTCCAAAACCGTTAGATGGAGCGGCATTGGCAAATGAACCTTTGTCTGCAGCAGTTACAACAATATCCTTTCCACCATAATCAACGGAACGCAATGCAACTGCCACTGGACCAGTACCAACTTCAATACCCGAAGTGCTATAGCTTAAATCTACATTATTCACCCCAGTACGAACGCTTAAACGATTGTTTAAAGCGTAACTTACCTGAACTCCGTAACTCATATTCACATCACCTTCTTGCGGGTTGTCTGCAAATGTTGGGTCTATGGAAGAACCATTGCCAAAACTGCTGTAATAAACAGGAGCTACATTTGGAGCTACATTCCAGCGGTGCTCTGGCTTTTCTTTCTTTTTCTTTTCAGAAACTGTTTCTTCATTAGTTTCTGCAATGGCATCAAAAATTGATTTTTTATTGTTTGATTCCTGTGCTATTTCTTCCTCGGTTTTTACTAGGCTTTTTTCTGAATTTATCTCTTTTGAATTATCGTTAACAACAACTGCTTCCTTTTTGGTATCGAAAATAGCTTTATCCTTATTTATGAAACCTTCGTTTGCTTCTTTTCCGTTTTTGTCAGTATTGGTTTTTTCAGAACTGTTTTTTAAAGAAGCTATTCCTTCTTCCACTTTATTTTTTGAATTGTTCTTTTCAATCAAATCTTTCGTTTGATTTTCTTTTGATTTTGAAGTATTCATTTCTGAATTGTTGGAAGCAATTACAGTACTTTTTGATTTTTCAGAAGCATTTTTGAGACCATTATTTGTGGATTTTGTTTCGTTCTTATCCTTTAAAGAATTATTCTCGGAAGCATCTGAATTATGAAAGGCTTCATTTTGAGGTGTTTTTTCTTCCGAAGCTACTTGCGAATCATTCGCCTGTTTTTCAATCTCAGATTTATTTTCTTGAAATTGATTTTCAGTTTGTTCTACATTCTCATTAGTAATTTCAGGGGCAACAGTATCTGAAGAATTGTAAAGCGAATCGCCCACGGTCAACAACAGTGCAAGCAACGCAGCAACACCGCTCAGTTTTATCCACAGCGGGATAACCTTGCGCTCTTTTTTCTCCTTTTTAAGCTCCGCTTGAATGTTTTCCCAAACGCGCGGCGAAGGAGTGGCTTCAAGATTTTTGAAACCTTCGTTAAAAATGTTGTCTATGTTTTTCTTTTCTTTCATTATTACCCTTTAAAAGGGAAACCTTTTTAAAAACCCCTACCCAAAAGCAGGGGCATTTTATTCAATCTAAACAATTCATACAATGCTTTAAGTGTTATAATTTTTAGCATTATAGTCTTCAATCTTATTTTTCAAAATCGCTCTGGCGCGTGCCAGGTTTGATTTAGACGTTCCATCGCTGATTCCTAACATCTCCGCTATCTCTTTATGTTGATAGCCGTCCATCACGTACATACTGAAAACCAATCTGTACCTATCTGGCAGTTCCTGCACAATTTTCAGCAAAAAATCCAAAGGGATTTCTTCACTTTCTACTTCATCTTCCGCCTCATCTTCAATCTGCCCTTCTTCAACAATTTCAAAGGTGCGTTGCTTTCTATATTTTTGAAGAACAGTGTTCACGGTTACCCGTTTCATCCAGCCTTCAAAAGAACCTTTGCCGTTGTACTGCTCAACTTTTTTAAAAATGGTTATAAAAGCATCTTGCAAATTGTCTTCAGCCTCTGTATAATTAGGCGAATAACGAAGACAAATGGCAAAAAGGATTTTGTTGTACTGTTTGTACAATTCGCCCTGCGCCGTTGCATCCTGCTTTTTGCATTGTGTTATGAGCTCGTCTAAAGTCAAATGCGGTCCCGTGAATTATTGTTCTGTTGTAAATACCTCTTTATTTTAGAGGGCAACCGTAATAATCAAGGTTCCTACATTCTGTAGATACCAGTACATCAAAAGGGTTGCGTGGTTTGCCGAAAAATTATTTGCTTATGGCAGTAATGGCATCCTTGATTTTCTTTTCAAGCTCGTCCATTAATTCGGGGTTGTCCAACAATAGTGCTTTAACGGCATCGCGCCCCTGCCCAAGTTTGGTGTCGTCATAGCTGAACCAAGAGCCCGCTTTTTTGATGATTTCAAAATCAACGCCAAGGTCAATTATTTCACCCACTTTTGAGATGCCTTCGCCATACATAATATCAAACTCCACTTGTTTGAATGGCGGGGCTACTTTGTTTTTCACCACTTTTACGCGAGTTTTGTTTCCGGTTGCGTTGCTGTCAGTATCTTTAATCTGAGTTGAACGACGAATGTCCAATCGCACGGATGCGTAGAATTTCAAAGCATTTCCACCTGTTGTGGTTTCAGGGTTTCCGAACATTACGCCAATTTTTTCACGCAACTGGTTAATGAAGATTACGGTACATTTTGTTTTGCTGATGGAACCTGTAAGTTTTCTAAGTGCCTGGCTCATCAGTCGGGCGTGGAGTCCCATTTTGCTATCGCCCATTTCGCCTTCAATTTCGCTTTTTGGTGTCAAGGCAGCAACGGAATCAATAACTACAATGTCTATGGCTCCACTTCGGATTAAGTTATCAGCGATTTCTAAAGCTTGCTCCCCATTATCGGGTTGTGAAATTATTAGATTTTCAACATCAACTCCAAGTTTTTCAGCATAGCCACGATCAAAAGCATGTTCTGCATCTATGAAGGCAGCAATGCCTCCTTTTTTCTGTGCCTCAGCCATTGCGTGAAGCGTAAGTGTAGTTTTACCCGAAGATTCTGGGCCGTATATTTCTATAACTCTTCCGCGTGGGTAACCGCCAACGCCAAGGGCAACATCTAAACCTAAAGAACCCGTAGGGATAACCTCTACATCTTCAACGGCTCTATCGCCCATTTTCATTACAGTTCCTTTGCCGTAAGTCTTGTCTAATTTATCGAGAGTAAGCTTTAAAGCTTTCAGTTTTGCGTCTTTTTCAGTGCTCATTTTCAGTGTGTTTTATGATGTATTTTTAAGTAGCTAAGATACTATTTCTTTGCGCTTGAGACAAAATTTAAATGTAAGGAGGAAGGATTTTTGTTAACAACTAAAAAAAGAAACAAGACCGCTTACTTCGTCAAGTTCAGCACAGGTCGCTGAAAGAGACAAGATACAAGACTTGATTGGGAATAATTTATCCGTTATGTTATTTAAATAAGCTAATATAACGAAAACAGCCACTTTAATAGCGGCTGTTTTGTGGTTAGTAATTGTAGTTTCGTTAATTCTTAACAAACTTTTTGACGGTCTTATTGCCGTTTTTATCTTCAATATTTAAAAAGTAAATACTGCTGGAAAGACTTGAAACATCTAAGGAAACCTGTTTTTCAAACTCCAAGTTTCGAGTGCTTAAAAGTTTACCTTCTATGTTGAATATTTTAATTGTTAGATTTCTGGCTGGGTTTTTTGAAGTTAAAAATAGTTCGTTCTTAACGGGGTTTGGATGGATTGAAAATTGTGAGGCTGTAAAATCATCATTTGATAGAAGTTCATTGCCATAAATGGCCTGACTGCCTAATATATTTGTTACCGTCAGGACCTTACTATTGTTACTTCCATCCACAATTTCGTAACTGAATGCATCGTCTTGATGATTAAACCAAAACTCATCAAGATAAATCAACTGGAAATCTGCATTAACTTGTAGAGTACAGCCTAACAAAGTCATTCCTACATTTATGTGAAATTCTGGATTAATAAGGTCATAGGAAATAGAACCAGATATGGCATCGCAAACAGCGGTAAAAAATTCTGTTTCAAAAAACTGAGCACTTACAAAGGATAATTCGCCATTTTCTGGCGGAAAATTATCCTGGCCATCTACTATAACATTTTGAAGATACCAAGTATCCAAAAGTCTTGGATCCTGAGCGGAACTTGCTTGAAAAACAAGGATTGCGAGTAATAAAAATATATATTTCATGATTACGGGAATTTTATTATTGTTTAGCTAATGTTTTGGATTGCTGTATCTGGCCATTGCATACCAGTGCCACGGAATAAAGCCCTGCTGGATAAGATGAAATGTCCAAGTTGGTATGGAATTCGGTAGTGTCTAGAATATAATTGTTGGAAGTACCGTTGGAAGTATTGGTTACCATCAAATATGCTGAAGTGGCATCTTCAGCGTCATAATTGACCTCTACAACGTTTGATGCAGGATTGGGAACAAGCGATTGCAAAAGGTAGGGGTTTACCGTTACTTCAATTTCGTCGTAATCCTTAAAACCATCTAAATCTGTAATAATTTCAAGTTTATAGGTCTGTGTCACATCAGGGGCAACTGTTAGATCAGTACCCGTGTAAATTAGATTTCCATCTGGGTCGTACCAATTATATACTGCCGCTTCATTTATTTGGTCGGCAATAATTGTAACGCTTTCGTTTTTGTTTATTTCTTCATCGGTTCCGGCATCGGCATCAAAAACAGGTCTTGGGCGTTTGTGCACTTCGTAGGTCTCGCCCCCAATAATCTCGTTGGTAACGGCATCGCGCTGGATAACATGATATACAAAGTCATTTTTAGTTGTCAATTGCGAGGTAAGGAAATTGAACTTTACATATACTGTTCCAATTTCGTTGGGATCAAACAGAATGTTGTTGAACGTCATATTGTTTGCCGTAGCAATTTTTTTGCCCGGCACTTTTGTGGAATCATAATTTAGGCCTTGGTTGCCGCCCCTAAACCAAGCATCGTAAAGTATGGAATCCATTTCTATGCTTACCTCCGCTTCATCATAAACTGCCTGTCCCGGCTCATTGGTTTCTTTTACAAACTGAAGGTTGAATGCTTTTATAGTTGAAAATGGGTTGCTGACCGCAACCACTCCTCCGATTTGGGAAGCTAAATTGGGATAAATATCTACCACAGTAGTATTTTTCCAAGCTATGTTATTATTGTTCTTTACGTTTTGCGTAATGGTGCTTACCTCTGGGAAGGTCATTGGGTCGTCCGTGGATTCTATTCTGCTAAGCAGGCAAAAATGCCATGGATTTGGATTGATTTCAATATAATCTTGCGGATTGGGTACGTCCCATTCAAATTCCATAATTGCTTCTTGTCCTGGTTCCAAAACGGGAATATTGAGAGCTGCTACTTCATCGCCCATTGAAACTCCATTAATGAATATATTGCCAGTCCAATAATCATCCCAAAATAGAGACGTATTTGCCTTTGCCCAATACAATTTTAAAATATCATTGCCCGAAGATGTAACACAACTATTATTCGTTACCCGAACATAAACGTAATTTGGATTGGTAGGATCATATTCGGGATTTTGGTGTTCCTGAACATTACGCCCGTCATTTTGATTGCGTACCCATATATCATTACTCCTCCAGAGATATTCTGTAGTGATGTCTGGTTCTGTTCCGTCGTCTTCCTCTGAATTACGTACCATCAAATCCAATTCTGCGTTTGGATTCAGCATACATTGGGCTTCGAGTACGGCTCTGTAGGCATTTACTCTTCCCGTTCCCAATAGACCAATATAGGGAGCGTTTTCGGGAATTTGGTAGATATTATCGGCAGTGCTTTTCAATATGTTCCTTACTTGATCTGGGGTTAAGTTTGGATTCGCCGCTAGAACTAATGCAGCAACGCCAGCTACGGTTGGCGATGCATATGATGTACCATTACCGTTATCAAAATAACTATTGCCATTGCTAGTGGATGTCATATGATATCCAGGGGCGCTAATATCAACTTTATCATTATGTTGATGTGTTGAGGTGGGATCGCCAATATACTTTTCATGGACATCCTTCCAATCGCGCATACCTACGTTTGGGTCATTGGTGCCCACTGGATAAACATGACCCACGGAAGTTACAGCTATAGTATGGTCGTATGCTGCCGGATAAACATAGTTTGTTGGACCACCACAAGTTCCACCATTTCCCGCAGCAAATATTACAACAACTCCACTGTTCCATATTTCTTCATAAACTTGAGCATTTATTGCACTAAAGCTACAGGTATCATACCAACTGCCATTGATTACCTTAACTCCGGGTATTTGTGATAATAATAATACTTGATTAGTGCTTAGTCCGTTCGCCTGTGTTATCAATTTGGTTTTAAATCCAATTCCCGATATACCAAGACTATTATCAGTATCGGCGGCAACAAAGCCAGCTACTTTCGTGCCATGGTGATGAATACTAACATTGTCATCAATATTCTGTAGTATTTGATTTGCTAAATCTTCATGCGTGGTTTCAAAATAAGTATCTACAATACCAACGATAACATTTGGATCCCCCTGCGTTACATTCCAGGCTGGCCGCGCTTTGATCAAATCTAATTGTGTCATAGGGTCACCATTCAATCCATCAAAATCATCTGGAGTATATAATGGCTCTCCTTCTATAGTGGTCAGTTCCACATACTCAATTTCATTTCTATCAAATATGCTTTGAAAATAAGTGTCATTATTTAAAGTTATACGATAAACTCGTTTTAAGTAGGGAGTAGTTGAAGTTGGAAAAGCTTTTTGAAAATAGTAAACTGGAAGACTGTTTAAAAAAACTTCTAAAGAGTTATCAATCAAATCCAGCGTTATAGTTCCGTCTGGTTTTGTGATTCTTTGGATGGGTTCAAGAGAATAATTTGATTTGGCGACCACGTAGTAGTCTTGTCTGTCTTGGGCTGATAGCAACATTGTGAAAAACACGCAAAAGATAAAAATTAAATTGTGTGCCTGTGTGCCTGTGTGCCTGTGTGCCTGTGTGCCTGTGTGCCTGTGTGCCTGTGTGCCTGTGTGCCTGTGTGCCTGTGTGCCTGTGTGCCTGTGTGCCTGTGTGCCTGTGTGCCTGTGTTTTCATAATTTCACCGATTAAAGTTAATTAATTTCTTAAAATTATGCAAATATTTTATATTTAACAAGATAAAAATATCTTTTTTTTGAGTATTCAACTTAGTTTAATTCAAACCCGTACTTTTGTAACTTTAAAAATCAATTCTTTTCACCTAAAAAAGTATAGCATGCAACTGTACAATAAATTAAGTGCAAAAGAAAGGGAAACACTTTTGGAACAAGCTGGCGAAGAACGGCTTACCCTTTCTTTTTATCAATACGCCAAAATTGGCAATCCGCATCTTTTCAGAAATCATTTGTTTATCGCTTGGCACGAACAAGAAGTGCTTGGCCGTATTTACGTTGCCCACGAAGGCATCAATGCCCAACTTTCTGTTCCCGCAAAACGCTTTAAGGAATTTAAGGAATTTCTGGACGGCATTTATTTTCTGAAAGACATGCGTTTAAACATCGCCCTTGAGCAGGATTTAAAATCGTTTTTAAAGCTGAAGGTAAAAGTTCGCAAGAAAATAGTTGCCGATGGATTGAACGATGAAACTTTTGACGTTACCAACAAAGGAGTTCACGTTGATGCGCAAAAATTCAACGAACTCATTGAAGATCCAAACGTGGTTTTGGTAGATATGCGAAACCATTACGAAAGCGAAATAGGCCATTTTAAAAACGCCATAACGCCAGACGTTGATACCTTTCGTGATTCATTGGATATTATTGAAGCAGATTTAAAAGACCATAAAGAAGACAAAAAACTGGTTATGTACTGCACAGGCGGCATTCGTTGCGAAAAAGCCAGCGCATATTACAAACACAAAGGTTTTAAAAATGTATTTCAGTTGGAGGGCGGTATTATTGAATACGCGCGCCAAGTAGAAAACCTTGGTTTGGAAAATAAATTCATCGGGAAAAATTTCGTTTTCGACCATCGCCGTGGCGAGCGTATTACCGAAGATGTTATTAGCCATTGCCACCAATGCGGCGAAGCTTGCGATACGCACACCAATTGCGACAATGAAGCCTGCCACTTGCTTTTTATTCAATGCGAAAAATGTGCGGTAACGATGGAAGGTTGTTGTTCTGAAGAGTGTATTGAAATTATCCACTTACCCGAAGATGAACAAAAAAGACTCCGCCAAGGCATTCCAAACAGCAACAAAATATTTAAGAAGGGGCGTTCAGAAAAGTTGAAATATAAGAAATAATATAGCTGGCAGATACTAAAACATAGCTATGTAGTGACGGCTGGCGGAAGTTAGGTTATTTTGAATCTGAACTTTCCGTATTTAGAGTTGACCGTTTTAAGTTTTCTTGTAAATTGCCATTTTTGTTCCTTCCCCTAATAATTATTTTAATCAAATACATAAAATATTATACAGGCTAAGATGGCAGCTGCTCACTAATATCCTTAAACTCACTATTTTCTTTCCAGCTTACAGAAGGGGTGGAGTTCAATGTTAAGTTATTACAATTTAATACTTCAAATTTCCAATTTTCTGCTCGTAACAATGCCATGTTCAAATGCATCTATGTACTCTTCAAAAATATCTATATATGTTTCAAGATGGAACTATGTACCGTTCATGCCGTGTCTATGCATAGTTGCTATACCTTTCATGCTACTCGAGTGCTACGTTCATGCTAGTGTTTCCCTACGCAACCCCTAGTATCATGCTACTATCACAAAAAAGGCGCTTGTTAAATATTGAAGTATATGTTAAAATATTTTTCGGTTTTAAAGTAGGCAATATAGATAAGGGAAGTACATTACATTTAAAACACTCGGGCACCTTTGATAGAAAATCGAATATCTGAAATCTAAAATCGAAAAATTTATTGGTATCTTTACCGATTAACTCTTTTGTTTAATTTTCGTCCCTCTTCACTTAGAAAAGGGCTTTATATATAAAAAATATGGGCTGTACCAGCTGTGCCACAGGCGCCAACGGACAGCCAAAGGGATGCAAGAACAATGGTACTTGCGGAACCGATGGCTGTAACAAACTAACGGTGTTCGACTGGCTTTCAAATATGCAACTTCCTGCCAATATGGAACCCTTCAATGCGGTGGAAGTGCGCTTTAAAAACGGAAGAAAAGAATTTTTCCAAAATCCCGAAAATCTCACTTTAAGCATTAGCGATGTGATAGCTACAGAAGCTTCGCCGGGTCACGATATAGGTATTGTAACACTCACTGGAGAACTGGTGCGCGTGCAAATGAAGAAGAAAAAAATTCCATTAAAAGTGGAAGCGCTGCCGAAAATTTACCGAAAAGCTTCTCAAAAAGACATAGATATTTGGCAAGGCGTCCGCGATAAAGAAGCAGACGTTCAAAAACGTTCCCGCGAAATTGCAATCCGCCACGGACTTCAGATGAAAATTAGCGATGTGGAATTTCAGGGCGATGCTTCCAAAGTTATTTTTTATTACACTGCTGAAGATCGGGTTGATTTCCGTGAATTGATAAAGGAATTTGCACGTACCTTCAATACGCGAATTGAAATGAAACAAGTTGGTTTCCGTCAGGAAGCCGCTCGTTTAGGCGGAATAGGCAGTTGTGGGCGCGAACTTTGCTGTTCTACTTGGCTGACGGATTTCCGTTCGGTAAATACTTCCGCAGCGCGCTATCAGCAGCTTTCCCTAAATCCCCAAAAACTTGCCGGACAGTGCGGAAAGTTAAAATGCTGCTTGAATTATGAATTGGACACTTATTTGGAGGCATTGGAATCTTTCCCAAGCACCGAAACAAGACTTCAAACTGAAAAGGGATACGCTACTTGCCAAAAAATTGATATTTTTAAAGGGTTGCTATGGTATGCCTATGAAAAGGAATTTATGAATTGGCATGAATTGACTGCTGAAAAGGCCAATGAAATAATAGCCCTGAACAAAAAAGGTGAAAAGCCACTTGCGCTGGAGGAATTTACAATCGAAACTCCAAAACCAGAGAAAGAACCCTACAGCAACGTGGTTGGCCAGGATAGTTTAACACGCTTTGACCAACCTAAACAAAAAGGTAAAAAACGCCGAAATAAAAGCCGAAATAAAAATAAAGGTACGGCACAAGCTACTGCTGGAAATGCTCCAAAAAATAACCCAAGAAATAAAGGTCCAAAAAAAACCGGAAACAAGCCGAGCAATAAAAACAGAAACCCCAAGCCACCAAAAAATGAATAAGTTATTGGCACTTTTTTTGACTGCTGTCTTCCTCGTTTCCTGTGAATCCGATACCGTTTTTAGTGAAATTCGCGCAATGGACGGTCATTGGGGTGCAGACGAGGTGGTGGAGTTTAAATTGCCGCAATTGGATTCGCTTAAAAAATACAACCTCTTTTTAAATATCAGGAACACCAACGATTACAAGTTCAACAATATATTTTTGATAGTTTCAATGAATTTCCCCCACGGAAAAACCGTTACCGACACCCTTGAATACCGAATGGCCAATCCAGACGGCTCGTGGATGGGACAAGGAATTGGCAATGTGAAGGAAAACAAACTGTGGTACAAAGAAAACGTATCCTTTTTTGAAGAAGGCATTTACACCGTAGACATAGCCCAAGCAATGCGCAATAATGGCGACGTGGAAGGCGTTACAAAACTCGAAGGTATTACAGATGTTGGTTTCAGTATAGAAGAAGCCACCAAACAGTAAAAAAATAATATGGCAACAAAAAAAGCAGCTCCAAAAAAGAAAAATCAGAATGATGTTAGCCATCATATCAAAACCTTTTGGAAAATTTTTGCAGGGTTTATTTTATTTGTAATCTTAATTTTTTTATTGGCATCATGGGGAGTTTTTGGAAGTCTTCCGGATGAAACCAGCCTTGAAAATCCCGAAAAAAATCTCGCTACTGAAATCATTTCTTCAGATGGAAAGACAATAGGTAAATTTTACAAAGAAAACAGAACCCCCATTCTCTTTGACTCACTGCCAGACCATTTAGTAAACGCATTAATAGCGACAGAAGATGTGCGTTTTTATGACCATTCCGGCATTGACGGAAGGGGAACCATACGTGCGGTCGCGTTTTTGGGCTCACGCGGGGGCGCAAGTACCATCACGCAACAGTTGGCAAAACTTTTCTTTACGGAACAGGTTTCAAGGAACAAACTACAGCGTGGTTTACAGAAAATAAAGGAATGGATTATTGCAATCCGATTGGAACGCCGTTACACAAAAGATGAAATTATCACAATGTATTTTAACGAATACGATTTTGTGAACCAAGCCGTAGGAATAGAATCTGCAGCCAATATTTATTTTGACAAACCACCCGCAGCACTTTCCACGGTTGAATCTGCAACACTTGTGGGAATGTTCAAAAATTCCTCGCTTTATAACCCGGTGCGAAACCCAGAGGGTGTTACCAACAGAAGAAATGTGGTACTCTCCCAAATGGAGAAGTATGATTTTATATCAGAAAAAGTAAAGGATTCTTTGCAAGCCCTTCCATTGAACATAAAGTTTACGCCCCAAGGCCATGATGAGGGAAGCGCAACCTATTTCCGCGAATATGCACGTCATTTCATGGAAGACTGGATAAAGGAACATCCAAAACCCGATGGGAGCAAATACAATATTTATCAAGATGGTTTAAAGGTGTTTGTAACCATAGACAGTAAAATGCAGGAATATGCTGAAGCAGCTGTAAAAAAACATATGGCGCACCTGCAGGAGGCGTTTGATGAGCAAAACAAAAAAAATAAAACCGCACCTTTCAGGGATATTACCGAAGCTGAAACAGAAAGCATTCTGAACCAAGCTATGCGAAAAAGCGACCGTTGGCGCGAAATGGCGAAACAAGGAAAGGAAGAAGAAGAAATCATAAAAAGTTTTAAAAAGAAAGTGCCGATGCGCGTTTTCTCATGGAAAGGTGATATTGACACTCTAATGACGCCTATGGATTCCATTCGCTACCACAAATCATTCCTGCAGGCGGCTATGATGTCCATGACTCCACAAACCGGCGAAGTAAAAGCTTGGGTTGGAGGCATAGATTATAAGCACTATAAATATGATATGGTAAAAAAAGGAAAGCGTCAAATTGGCTCTACCTTTAAACCTTTTGTTTATGCCACCGCAATAGACCAAATGCATATGTCACCTTGTGACACCTTGCCAAACACCTCATATACAATTCCTGCGGGAAGACACAATTTAATACAATCTTGGACTCCGAAAAACGCAGGTGGCACCTATGGCGGCATGGTTACCCTTAAATATGCACTTGCAAATTCAATAAATACCATTACCGCACGATTGATAGACCGCGTAGGGCCTGAACCTGTAATTGATTTGGTAAAAAAGATGGGGGTTGATACTAAAAACATGCCCGTTGTACCTTCCATTGCTCTCGGAACACCAGATGTTTCAGTTTTCGAGATGGTGGGAGCCTACAGTACCTTTGCCAACGAAGGTGTGTATGTTGAGCCCATATTAATTCAAAGAATTGAGGACAAAAATGGAACAGTACTTTATCAAAATGTACCCAAAACAAAAGACGTTATCAGCAACGAAACTGCTTATGTAACGGTGAGTTTAATGGAAGGTGTTACCCAATCCGGTTCTGGTAGCCGTTTACGCGGAACTGGTCGTGAAGGTTCTGCAGTTTACAAAAATGCTGTGACTGGATATCCATATAATTTTACAAACCCAATTGCAGGTAAAACCGGAACAACCCAAAACAATAGTGATGGCTGGTTTATGGGCATGGTTCCAAACCTTGTTACCGGAGTTTGGGTAGGCGGCGATGACCGTGCTACGCACTTCGGCTCCACTGCTTATGGACAGGGCGCTACAATGGCGCTGCCAATTTGGGGAATGTATATGAAAAGCTGCTATGCAGATAAAGATTTGGATGTTTCAACAGGAAACTTCAAACGACCCGCAAATCTTTCCATTGAAACAGATTGCTCAAAGTGGCGTGAAGGCAATCCCGATTTAGAGGAAATCCCGGATGAGTTTGGAATTTAATCCCATCTCCTTCTCAAAAAAGAAGAAAGACCTCACAAGCTTTGAAGCTTTGTGAGGTTTTTTTATAGGTCGAAATTTTGTAATTTTCAGAAAAATTAAAAAATGATAAAAAAGACAGTTGCAAACGTTCGCGAAGCCTGTGAAGGCATTGCCGACGATATGACTTTTATGCTCGGCGGTTTCGGCCTCTGTGGCATTCCCGAAAATATAATTTTAGAATTGGTTAGAAGAAATATTCAAAACGTTACTTGTATCTCAAACAATGCTGGCGTTGATGATTTTGGGCTTGGCCTCTTGTTGAAAAAACATCAAATAAAGAAAATGATTTCTTCCTATGTAGGCGAAAACGCCGAATTTGAGCGCCAAATGCTCAGTGGAGAAATGGAGGTGGAATTGATTCCCCAGGGAACATTGGCACAACGCTGTGAAGCCGCCCGAAGTGGAATTCCAGCCTTTTTCACGCCTGCAGGTTACGGAACCGAAGTGGCTGAAGGAAAGGAAACCCGAGAATTCCACGGAAAAATGCACGTAATGGAAAAAGCTTTTGAAGCAGATTTCTCCTTCGTAAAAGCTTGGAAAGGCGATGAAGCCGGAAACCTCATCTTTAAGGGAACCGCTAGAAACTTTAATCCTGCTATGTGCGGAGCCGGCAAAATAACCGTAGCCGAGGTGGAAGAGCTTGTTCCTGCTGGGGAATTAGATCCCAACCAGATTCATATCCCGGGAATTTTTATCCAAAGAATATTTCAAGGGGAAAAGTATGAAAAGCGTATTGAGCAATTAACTGTAAGAAAAAGAAACTAATGGCACTTTCAAAAGAACAAATAGCACAACGAATTGCAAAAGAAGTTAAAGACCGCTACTACGTTAACTTGGGCATAGGAATCCCAACCTTGGTTGCCAACTTTGTGCAAAACGACATAAGCGTGGAATTTCAAAGTGAAAACGGAATTCTTGGAATGGGCCCGTTCCCTTTTGAAGGCGAGGAAGACCCAGATTTAATTAATGCCGGAAAACAAACAATTACTGCTTTGCCTGGCGCATCATTCTTTGATTCGGCAATGAGTTTTGGAATGATCCGCGGCCAGCACGTAGATCTAACCATTCTGGGTGCGATGGAAGTTTCGCAAAATGGTGATATAGCCAATTGGAAGATTCCCGGTAAAATGGTAAAGGGAATGGGCGGTGCCATGGACTTGGTAGCTTCCGCAGAAAATATAATCGTGGCCATGATGCATACCAACCGCGAAGGTGAATCCAAACTATTAAAGGAATGTAGTTTGCCGCTTACTGGAGTAAAATGCGTTAAAAAAATAGTGACCAATCTTGCGGTTCTCGAAATTATCGATGGGAAATTTCACCTTCTTGAGCGTGCCCCAGGAGTTTCAGTTGAAGAAATCCAGAAGGCTACCGAAGGAGATTTGGTTGTAAAAGGAGACATTCTTGAGATGAAATTTTAAAAAAAGAATGCTTTTTAAACTTTACAAAACCACGATTTTATGATTTTTTTATGTTAAAATTCCATCAAATAGAGGTGAAATGTTAAATTTTAGTGTATTTCATCGAATTTATATGCTTCTTGTCGTTCTATTCAAAATTAGTTTACATCTTAGCAGTCCCAAATCTTACCAACTTAACCTCATATGGAGAAAGTAACTAGATCAATTAAAAGCACTAAAGAATTGTTACTAAACGTGCTTTTCATTTTTAAAAAAGTGTTTTTATTGTTCTGAACTTTTTCAATGGTTGTTTATGCCCCAAATCTGTCATAAACGCAGATAAAAATTAAACCCGTTCTTCGTGAGGTTAGAACGGGTTTTTTTATGCTCCTTTTTTTGTGAATCCTTAAATCCCCTTCGGAATTGCCTCGATCAGTTTCCTTGAATATTCCGTTTGTGGATTCTCATAGATTTCATCCGCATCACCTAATTCCTCTATTCTTCCCTTGTTCATCACCAATAACTGGTCTGACATATATTTTACCACGGCCAAATCGTGCGATATAAATATATAGGTAAACCCAAAATCATCCTTCAGTTCATTGAGCAAGTTCAAAACCTGCGCCTGCACCGAAATATCCAAGGCAGAAACCGATTCGTCACAAATAACAAGTTTGGGTTCCACAGCAATGGTCCGCGCAATTCCCACCCTTTGGCGCTGCCCGCCGGAAAGTTCGTGTGGATATCGATAAAAATAGCTTTCATCCAATCCTACTTTTTGCAACAGTGAGAGTACACGCACTTTTCGTTCTTTCTTCGTTTTTGCCAAACCGTGGACTTCCATAGGCTCCATCAGTGCCTGCCCAATCATCAAACGAGGATTTAAAGATGAATAGGGGTCTTGAAAAATAATCTGTATTTCCTTCCGAAGGTTTCTAATTTCACCTTTGGAAAGTTTTGTGAGTTCCCTTCCTCTATACTTTATACTTCCGGAAGTTACTTTTTCCAGTTGAAGAATCGTTCTTCCCAAAGTAGATTTTCCGCAGCCAGATTCGCCAACAAGTCCCAAAGTCTCACCTTCAAAAACCGAAAAACTGACATCGTCAACGGCTTTTACTATTTCCTTTTTAGCAAATATCCCCACATTACTGAAGTACTGTTTTTCCAAATTGGTGATCTCCAAAATTGGTTTTTGGGTGTAAATTTTTTTGTGTCTCTTAGCGCGTTCTGTAGGTTTTACTTCCCATGGCTCGAAACTTTTATCGGCAATGGATGCTATGGTAGGCAATTTCGCCAAACGAACGTTTAACGAAGGCCTCGATGCCAAAAGTGCTTTGGTATATTCTGCTTTTGGGTTTTTGAATATTTCAGTTGTTGTTGCATTTTCAACAATATCGCCTTTATACATTACCACAACCCTATCGGCAATTTCGGAAACCAAACTCAAATCGTGCGAAATAAACAGCATCGCCATTTTTGTTTCTTGTTGAATTGATTTTAAAAGCGAAATGATTTCCTTTTGAACGGTTACGTCCAGCGCCGTAGTGGGCTCGTCTGCGATGAGCAGTTTTGGTTTGCAGGCAATGGCCATGGCAATCATAACCCGTTGCATTTGGCCGCCGCTTATTTGGTGCGGGTAACTGTTATAAATCTCATTGGGGCGTGGTAATTTCACTTTTTCAAATAATGAAATGGTCTCCTTTTTGGCTTCGGAAGCCTTCATCTTTAAATGAAGGCGAAGTAATTCAGAAACCTGAAAGCCACATTTCAAAGAAGGGTTTAAAGCGCTCATTGGCTCTTGAAAAATCATGGCAATCTCGCTGCCTCTAATTCTTCTGAATTCCTTTTCATCAATTTTCAGTAGATTCCTTTCTTCAAATAAAATTCTTCCCGATAATTTGGTTTGCTTTTTTGGCAACAAACCCATAATTGAAAGTGAGGATACGGATTTCCCTGAACCAGATTCACCGACGATCCCCAGAATTTCGTTTTCAAAAACATCAAAAGAAATGGAATGTAAAACCTCAATACTATTTTCATTATTTCCGAAGGAAACAGAAAGGTTTTCAAGCGATAATAAAGGTGCATTTTTCATCATTTCAAAGATAGGGTATTCGGGGAATATTTTTTTAACAGTAGTTTGTCGAATAATATTTTATTTCAATAATTATTGTTGTTCTTTTATGTGTTTCTAATAAAACAATAACCCTATTTATTCACTAAAACCTATTTATTATGAAAAAAATCAACAAGTTCGTTTTTCTGTTTTCATTAATGATCTTTGCGTTTTCGGCGGTGGTTTCCGCCCAAAACAAAAAAGATGAAAAGAAAAACGTTAAGCAAGCTCCAAGTCTAGTGGTTTTTGATGCCTCGCATTCCTATTCGCTTCAAAACTCCACTGCAATTTTCAAGGAAGTTTTCAACCCCTCCTCCCAAACTTCTTTCACTACGCTAAAACAAGAACAGGACCCTTTAGGGTTTACACACCAAAAGATGCAACAGTATTTTAATGGTGTAAAAGTGGAATTTGCAACTGTAACATTGAGCAGCAAAAATGGAACCGTACAAACATTAAGCTCTGCTTATTTTCCAGTTGCAGAAGATTTTAATGTAACTCCTTCCATAAACGGCTCACAAGCTTTGAACAGTGCTATTGCACACGTGGGCGCCTCAAAATATATGTGGCAAAATACTGCAGAAGCAGCTTTGGCAGATTATCAAAAACCAACCGGTGAGCTGGTAATTTTTCCAGCAATAAAAGATATTTCTGAAACGAATCGATTGGCCTATAAATTTGATATTTACGCTTCAGCACCGCTTTACAGAGCTGATGTATATATTGATGCCAAAACGGGGCAATTCATTATGGAAAACAAGAGAATCCATCACGCAAATGTACCTGCAACAGGAACCAGTCTTTATAACGGCAATGTTTCCTTTACTGCAGACAATACATCGGGACCATACCGTTTGCGCCAAACTGCAGACGGCGGTGGAATCCAAACTTTTGATTTGAACAATGGAACCAATTATAACAACGCTTCAGATGTTACAAGCAGTTCAACAAACTTTACTTCGAACGCGACAGGGGTTCAAGCACATTTTGGCGCTGAACGCACACACAAATATTTCAGTCAAAAACACGGAAGAAACTCCTATAACAATGCGGGAGCTATTATAAAATCATACGTCAGTTATTCCAGCAATTATGTGAATGCGTTTTGGGACGGAACCCGCATGACTTATGGCGATGGCGATGGCACAAATTATGGCCCATTGGTTTCACTGGACATCTGTGGCCACGAAATAACCCACGGAGTTACAGAATATTCTGCAAACCTTGTTTATAGCTACCAATCCGGAGCTTTGAACGAATCGTTTTCAGATATTTTTGGCGAATCCATTGAAAAATTTGCCTCAGGCACCAACGATTGGTTAATGGGAGATGACATTGGTGCTGGCGGAAGCGGTGGCGCATTGCGCTCTATGAGCAATCCAAACGCCTACGGCGACCCAGACACATATCAAGGAACCAATTGGTATGCGGGTTCTGGAGATTCTGGAGGTGTTCACACAAATTCCGGAGTTCAAAACTTCTGGTTTTATGTCTTGAGCATAGGTAAAAGTGGCACAAACGATAAAGGTGACGCCTATAATGTTACAGGGATCGGGATGGACAAAGCTGCTGCAATTGCATATAGAAACCTAACCGTTTATTTAAATTCAAACTCACAATACAGCGATGCCAGAAATGGTGCAATTCAAGCAGCGAGAGATTTGTACGGTGTTGATAGTGCCGAAGAAATTGCTACTACAAACGCTTGGTACGCAGTTGGCGTTGGCGCTGCTTATGGCGGCGGCGGTGGAAGCAGTTATTGTGCTTCACAAGGAAATAGCGTGAATGATGAATATATAAGTCGCGTTCAGTTAAACACCATCAACAACGCTTCTGGCGCACAGCTATATTCAGACTTTACAAGTATTTCTACTTCTTTAAGTGAGGGCTCTACTTATACAGTTACCGTTACTCCTACTTGGACTGGAACTATTTATAACGAAGGGTACGCTGTGTGGATTGACTATAATGGAGATAGTGATTTTGGTGATGCAGGCGAATTGGTTTGGTCTAAAGCTGCCTCAAAAAACACTCCAAACAGTGGAACGTTCACAGTGCCATCGGGAACTGTTGGCGGGGAAACAAGAATGCGGGTTTCTATGAAATACAACGGAATTCCAACTTCTTGTGAAACCTTCAGCTATGGTGAAGTGGAAGACTATACCATCAATTTAGGAGGTGCTGGACCAGATACTCAGGCTCCAACCGCCCCATCAAGCTTGGCAGCTTCAAACGTAACACAGACCACACTTACACTTTCGTGGAATGCTTCCACAGATAATGTAGGTGTAACTGGTTATGATGTTTTCCAAGGCAGCACGAATTTAGGAAGCGTTACAGGCACTTCAGCGAACATTACTGGATTGGCGCCTTCTACAGCTTATTCATTTAAAGTTCGTGCGCACGACGCGGCAGGTAACAATTCTGGTTTCAGTAATACCGTAAACGTTACAACACTTTCAAATACTGTAACTTATTGTACTTCCAAAGGAAACAATACAAATGATGAATATATAGACAGAGTCCAACTGGGAAGCATCAACAATCTTTCTGGCAACAATGGTGGTTATGCAGATTTCACAAGCATTTCTACCACACTGGCAAAAGGAAGCAGTAATTCAATTACTATTACCCCAAAATGGACTGGAAGAACCTATAGTGAAGCATACAGAGTATGGATTGACTATAACCAAGATGGCGATTTTGATGATTCTGGCGAACAAGTATATTCACGTTCAAAAACTACAGCATCTCCTATTTCTGGAAGTTTCACAGTGCCAACATCTGCACTTTCGGGAGCAACAAGAATGCGTGTTTCAATGAAATACAA
Organism: Aequorivita sp.; assembly: GCA_026646335.1. Lineage (GTDB taxonomy): Bacteria > Bacteroidota > Bacteroidia > Flavobacteriales > Flavobacteriaceae > Aequorivita. Next base: position 24,424 of record JAPKFY010000013.1, read on the forward strand.
CGCAAATCCATCTCCTTGTGAAACATTCACCTATGGCGAAGTGGAGGATTATACTGTAATTATCAGTAATTCTGTTAATCAAGGCATTACTGGAGATACTGGTTTCAACAGTTCAGATATGTCCATCTATCCAAATCCTGCAAAACACACCTTAAATATTTCGTTGGTTGATGCCGCAGGAAAAGATTATGTAATCTATAACGTGATGGGTCAAGTAGTTGGCAAAGGTACGTTTACTGAAAGTTTGGATGTTACAGCATTGCAAAGTGGTGTTTACATGCTTGAAGTGAATACTGATAACAACAAACTCATGAAGCGTTTTGTGAAAGAGTAATAAGCTAATATTGATAAAAAAGACGGCCCGTTTCAATTTTGAAACGGGCCGTTTGTTTTTTAAATGTATGAAATTTTTAAAGAGGGTCGCCCACTTTAATTTCACATCTATGACCAGGCTGGCCATGTGGTGGGTTTATCCCTGCACCACCCGAAGCTTTTATAGGAGTGACATTGTTATTATTCACGTTTATGGTTTGGCCTTGTGCAGCGTTAGAAGATGTTCCACTTCCATTCAAAGGCGCGCCAACAGGTATAGCACAATCATGACCTGGTTGTCCGTGTGCAGGATTTAATGCTGCGTTTCCACCTGTAGATGTGCTATTTGTTGATTGTGTTGATGTGGGTGCTACATTTTGCAACGCTTGCTTTTTTTGTTCAAGGGTTGCTTCTTGGGTAGTATTTATTGTTTCTTCTGCTGGGGTCGCTTTATCCTTACACGCAATAAATAAGGGGGCAGCAACAAGCATTGCTATCATAAATGGTTTTGGATTGAATCTTGAAATTGTCATAAAATATGTTTTTAATATAGCCGATAAATCTACTAAAAATTTAAGAGAAAACCACATCACTGTAGTTATTCCGAAACAATCAGTTTAAACCGAAAGGATTTCGGCTTCATTTAAAATCTCCTCATTCCGAAGCCGTAAAAGAATCTGGGCAACGGTAACTGTGTCTTTTTCGCAATAAATAATGATCCTGTCTATGTCTTTTTCTTCGTAAAAAACACTGCGCACCTGGCTGCCGTCAATATCGTCTTTGGGTGAGGGAATTCCCAAAACGTGCGCCATTAATTTAAGCGAAGTGTAAGTTTTGTAATCGCCGAACTTCCATAGTTCCAGCGTGTCCAAGTGGGGGACTTCCCAAGGTTTTTTTCCGAAGAGATCCAGTTTGAATGGAATGTCAATGCAATTGATTATCATCCTTCGGGCAATATATGGAAAATCGAATTCTTTCCCGTTATGCGCGCAAAGCACGTGATGTGATTTGTTGAAATGGGTTTCGAGCAGCGTTTTGAAATCTTTCAAAATCTTCACCTCATCACCATGAAAACTGGTCACTCGAAAATTGCGAACGTCTCCTTTCAGCACAAAATAGCCCACGGAAATACACACAATTTTTCCGAACTCTGCCCAAATACCGGCACGCTCATAGAATTCTTCCGCTGAAATATCATCTTTGCGTTGATATTGACTTTTCAGCCCCCAAAGTACTTTTGAGGTATCGTCCAGTTCGTCAAAATTTTCGTGCTGCGGAACGGTTTCAATATCCAAAAACAGGATATGCTCCAAGTTTATTCGCTTGATCATAATGTGAAAATTTCAATCGGGGAGAACTTTAAAAATACGAAAAATTATTGATTTTTACCAAGCATTTTATACGCTTCATCAATGTAAACATAAAAATCAGAACTAAAAGGCAAATCAGTTTTATTGCCTCGTTGATGACCCAAGCGCACAATAATTACATCATCCTCCGGAACCACAATAACATACTGCCCGAGAATTCCGCGCATCACAAATATGTTCTTCCCCAAAAAATCACTCAACCAAAACCCATAACCGTATTCTGGACTTTTGGCAAAACGTGGCGTAATGGATTTCGCCACAAAAGCAGAATCCAAGATTTGTTGCCCCTTCCACTTTCCACAATCTTTATAAAGTTTCCCAAACCGTGCAAAATCCCGCGCATTGCTGCCAATACAGCAATATGCTTTTACCAATCTGTGCTCTTTATCATCAACTTGCCAAAGTGCTGGTTGCTCAAAACCCATTGGTTGCCAAAAGCTTTCCCGCAAATATGTGCTCAAATCAATACTTGCATTTTGAAGTGATTTCTGAATCACCATCGCCAAAAGCTCCGTATTGCCACTTAAATATTCGTAGCGTACCCCAGGTGAATCAACCACTTTCATTTTTAAAATAGTTTTGGCTAAATCGGCATCATAATATGCCCTCGCGGTCATTCCAAACGGATTGGAATACGACTCATCCCAATTTAAGCCCGAAGCCATAGAGGAAAGATCGCCAACGGTTAAACCCGTATTTGCATACTGCGGATAAAAATCATCAACCCGTTGGTCCAGACTTTTTATAAATCCATCGTCAATGGCTTTTCCCAACAAAGCAGAAGTAACACTTTTCGCCATTGAAAAGGAATTGGTCTGCGAGTTTTTTCCAAAGCCATCAAAATATTTTTCAAACCAAATACTGTCATTCTTAATGATCAAAAAAGCAATCGTTCCCAAGGTATCGTTCATTTCGGAAAGTGCCTTTGTCTCTTCAACAGTGTTGTAATCTTTATGGATGGGCCAAGGCTGCGGGTCGGTACTCGCAGCTATTTTTTCAGTTTCAAAAAACTTAAAATCGTCAATGTAGGCCGTGGTATGCCCGTGAAGATAAACTACCCAAATCCCCTTAAAAATATAGTCGTAGCCAGTAATGTATAGGCCTATTACCAAAACAATCACAAGAGCAAAAACCCACTTAAAGAATTTCTTAATCCTTTTCATCTAAAACAAAGTTTGTTGCGGGGAAGGACTTTCAAACTCCAACAACCACTTTTTCCTGTGAAGTCCGCCAGCATAGCCCGTGAGCGAACCATCGCTGCCAATAACCCGGTGACAAGGAATAATTATGGAAATAGGGTTCCTCCCATTGGCAGATGCTGCCGCTCGAATCACTTTTGGATCGCCAAGTTGGTTTGCCACTTGCTGATAGCTTGTCGTTTTTCCGAAAGGTATTTCCTGCAATTGCCTCCAAACCCGTTTCTGAAAATCGGTCCCTTCCGGGGAAAGTTTTAATTTGAATTCCTTCCGCTTTCCTTCAAAATATTCTTGAAGTTGAACAACTGCATCTTTTAATTCTTTCGGAATTATTTCAGAAATAACAACCGTTTTAGCATCCTTAAAAAGTACTGATACGAGTCCTTCAGCATTTCCTTTTAGTTCCAAAACTCCGATTGGTGATTGTATAAAAATAGTTTCCATTATTCGTCCTCATCGTCTTTGTTTGCAATGTCTTCATTTATTTGTATTCCCATCCGTTTTGCGCGCCTTTCCCAGTTTTTACGGGCTTGAAGTTGCATGTCTTCAATATTGTCGCTCTCGTCCATAATTTCAAGTCCCAAAAGAGTTTCAATAATATCTTCCATAGTAACAACGCCAATAGTATTTCCAAAATCGTCAACCACAGAAGCAATATGCATCCGTTGTTTTATAAATATTTCAAAAAGTTCTGGTATTGGTTTCTGTGCTGAAACCACAAATATATCGCGCCTCAAATCACTTAACAATTTATCGCCACGGTCTTCCACAATTTCTTCAAGCACGTCATCCCGAAGCACAAAGCCAGTGATGTTGTGGGACTTGTTCTTATAGACTGGGATGCGCGAGAACCGTAAACTTTTATGGTTTTGGTGAAATTCCTCAAGGCTTTTGGTTTCATCTTCAAGTATAACAACCGTAAAAGGTGTCATTACATCTTTTGCATGTACGCTTTTAAAAACCAACAGGTTTTTGATTACCGTGGTTTCACTTTCCTCAAAGACGCCTTCTTCTTCCGCTGCGTCGGTAATTGCCATAAACTCCTCACGACTCATCGTGCTAACGTGGGCAGACTTCCCAACCAAACGGGTTATCAGCATCAACACCCAAAGTATTCCTGTATATTTCAGCGGAAAAATTATCACATTTAAAAACATCGCCGTAAAGGGCCCTAGTTTTTTCCAATAGGTAGCACCAATGGTCTTCGGAATTATTTCTGAAATCACCAAAATAAGCATCGTCATGATTGCCGAAACAATTCCAACGATGTTCATTCCCATAAATTCAATTTTATAGGGCAGTTTTTCCGCCTCAACCCCAACCAGTATTGCCCCAACGGTATGTGCAATGGTATTGATTGTAAGTATCGCAATCAAAGGTTTGTCAATATCCTTCTTAAAATTGGTCAGCGTAGTAGCATAGCTCTTGCCTTCTTGTGCTTTCATCCGCAAGTAAGTTGGGGTAAAGCTCAACAGCGCAGCCTCCAGAATGGAGCACAAAAACGAAAAGAAAATTGAAAGAACCGCATAAACAATAAGTAAGGTCATATTCAGGTGAAATAATTTTCTCCTAAAATAAAGATTTAAAACTGTTTTAGCCGAATCACTTTGTTAATTGCACAAAAAAACCGCCGAAATGGCGGTTTTTTTTATAACAATCAATTACGAAGCTTTTAATAGTGGCCTCAACGTTCCTTCCCAACGCTTAGCGTCTTGAAGACACACAAACGCATCAGTGGAAAGTTCGTTTTCATCGTGCTCGTTGTAAAAAGATATTTCGCGCTTTCCAGCTTTTTCAACCAGCTCCAATCCAACCCAATCAAGGGTTTTATCTGTTTGTTTGATACTTTTTACGCGACAATCCTTCACATCTTCCATATTTATGATTTTAAAATCTGCCGAAGGATTTGTTTTAGAAGTATAGACCAGTTTTTTTGAAACTTCGTCTACGCCAATCACACAGTTGCCAATAACGTCGACGGTTTTCAAATTGATCCCATTGGTTTGCGAAAGTTGCATAACAGATTTCTTTACTTTTTTGTCTTTGCCGGAAGTGCTCATAATTAAAAAAGCCACTGGCACTAACATTAATAACGTGATAATAATTCCCACAAGGGTTGCACTAAATTCCATAATGATAAAATTTTAAGATGAATAATTTTGAATAAATAAGTGTTCGAAAATCAATTCAAACACAGCTAAAAAATCATCAAAAAATTACCAGAAAGTGTGGAAGGGAAACAAATGCCGGAAGATGAGCTCCCGCTTGTCCTTTAAAGAAAAAGAAGAATTTAATAATGGAGAAATGCGGGCATACGAAAAATCCTGACTGGAACTGAACATTCCATAAAACCCTAGGCCTGTATATTCGTTCTGTGAAACGGTCTGCGAAACTTCGCCAATGGAAACCTCGTTAAACACGAAGGGTTTTTGGTCATCATTCTGAAGTTCGGAAATAACAACTGCCTTGTTGCTATAAGTAAGCGCTTCGCTAGCCAAAACCACGTTCCCGAATACCAAGAAAACGGCAATCGAGACCAGCAACCTAGCAATATGTTTTTCAACAGTCTTCACCCCGCAAATGTATGCGAAAATTGAATTCGAAATTATAAAGTTTTACTAATTAATAAGCTTCACAACATCTTTCGCAAAATAACTGGCAATCATTGAAGCTCCCGCTCTTTTTATAGCGGTAATTTGTTCCAGCATTACCGCATCGTGATCCAACCATCCCCTTTCTGCTGCGGCTTTCAGCATAGCATATTCACCACTAACTTGATAAACGGCAACGGGAACGTTTACGGCATCCTTGATCTCACGTACAATATCCAAATAGCAAAGACCGGGTTTTACCATGACAATATCGGCACCCTCATCAATGTCCATTATGGTTTCGCGAATGGCTTCCTCGCGGTTACCGTAATCCATCTGGTAGGTTTTTTTGTCCTTCGGAATATCTTTTGAATCTACTGGTGCGGAATCTAAAGCATCACGGAATGGCCCGTAAAACGCAGAGGCATATTTGGCGCTATAGGCCATAATCGCAGTATCACAAAAACCTTCATCTTCAAGCAGGGTTCGTATTTCAAAAATGCGGCCGTCCATCATATCGCTGGGCGCTACCACATCTGCACCAGCAATGGCATGACTTAGGGACATTTCAGCTAAAACTGCATTTGTATCGTCGTTTAAAACAGTTCCTTCGGAAATAATTCCGTCGTGTCCATATACTGAAAAAGGGTCCAGGGCCACATCGGTCATCACGATCATTTCCGGCACGGCATCCTTCACCGTTTTGATGGCGCGCTGCATCAATCCGTCGGGATTTAATGCTTCTTTGCCACTATTGTCTTTTAGTTTATCGTCAACTTTCACAAAAAGCAAAACTGACTTCAAGCCGAGTTTCCAAAGCTCTTTCACTTCCTTTTGAAGCTGATCTATACTCAATCGATAATAATTTGGCATAGAGGCAATTTCCTCCTTTACTCCCTTTCCTTCCACCACAAAAAGTGGAACGATAAAATCATTTGGGCTTATAATGGTTTCACGAACCAGGCTTCGCATGCTTTCATTGGTTCGCAATCTTCGGTTTCTTCTCAGTGGGTACATAATCTTATAATTTTGTGTCAGATCGAGCGCAGGCGAGACCTTTTTAATATTCAATACTTTTAATAACCTCTCGACTGCGCTCGAGGGGGCATTCCTTTAAACCCAACTTCTTGGATTCCTTAACACTTCAATAAGTTTCTCTTCCTCACTTCCCTTTTCAGGATGATGATCGTATTTCCACTGCACGTGCGGCGGTAAACTCATCAAAATACTTTCAATTCTGCCATTGGTTTTTAATCCGAAAAGCGTTCCTTTATCGTGAACCAAATTGAATTCAACATAACGCCCACGCCGAATTTCCTGCCAAGTTCTGTTTTCTTCGGAATAAGGCAGCTCTTTTCTTTTTTGAACAATAGGAAGGTAACAATCTAAAAAGCTATTGCCTACTTCAGTTACAAAGTTATACCAATCCTGCATTTTCATTGTATCGGTTTCTTTCAAATAATCGAAAAATAAACCGCCAATTCCTCGAGCCTCGTTGCGATGCGAATTCCAAAAATACTCATCGCAACGTTTTTTATAGGTTTCGTAAAACTCAGTCCCAAAATTTCGGGAGTGTTTGTCGCAAGCAGTTTTACACACTTGGTGAAAATGTTTCGCATCTTCCTCAAACAAATAATAGGGCGTTAAATCCTGTCCGCCGCCAAACCAACTATCCGCGATATTGCCATCGGCATCATACAGTTCAAAATAGCGCCAGTTAGCGTGAACCGTAGGCACCATCGGGCTTTTTGGGTGAAGTACCAAGCTTAATCCACAAGCAAAAAAATCTGCATCCTTCACTCCAAAATATTGCTGCATACTTTCGGGCAATTTTCCGTGAACTTCGCTAATATTCACACCGCCTTTTTCAAAAACAGCTCCGTTTTCAATTACACGGGTTTGTCCACCGCCTCCTTCATCACGTTTCCATTTATCTTCTTTGAATTTTGCTTTCCCGTCAATTTCTTCCAAGGCGGAAGTGATTTCGTTTTGTAGGTTTCTTATGTACTTGACAAATTGTACTTTCATTGTATGTTTCTTTTTACGGTCTTCGAGTTTTCTATAACCCTTAAAGTCTCTGTACTCGCCGCCGTCACCGAAAGCGGCAAAACCAAAATTATTCCCACAACGGGAATTAAAAGCATCAGCATAAAAACGATGCCGTTACCTATCGCCAAACCTCGATTTCTTCGCACAAACTGGATGCTTTCCGAATATTTATAATGCCGTTCCAGGGTGTAATCCATGTTCCCGAAGCCCGCGTAATAACTCTGCACCAAAAATAAAAGCACCGACGAAATAATTCCTATAACAGGTATAAAACCTATCAAAATAATTGGAATTGTTAGCAATAGCTCCATCACTAAATTTCGAACATTTATTCGAACGCCACGCCAAAGTTGTTCTGCGTTTGTAGTATCTCTGTGTGAATGGTTTTCGCCAAAAAGATGCCTTTCAATTTTTTCTGAAACGGGACTCATAAACGGCGCGCTCAACGCCATCACAATATGTCTGTAAAGAATAAGTCCTAAAGCAATGATAATAAGTGCTCCAATAAACTCACTGATAGTTCTGAAAGTTTCGGAACCCCATTCCAAAAACCAGATTTTTGAAATAAATGCCCCCAGATTATCACTCAATCCCCAAGCTAAAAAACCAATTAAGACCGCTGTAAAAAAACTAATCGCCATAGGTACGCCAAAGTACTTCCAAAGCCCAAGTTTACCGATGAGCTTGAATGTCCCTGTGTATGCTTTTATGCCCTTTAGGATGTTTTTTACCATTTGTTCCGGTGTCTGGTCGAGTGCAGTCGAGACCTAAAACTAAGTTTTCGACTTTAGTTTATCCTGAGCGAAGCCGAAGGGCTCGAACGGACAAATTATTCAATATAAACTAACTTGTTTTCAAATTTTTTTATTTCTTCAACAGTTGAAATCTTTATGGCTTCCAAAGCTTTTTGTTTTAAAAATGAAACGGTTTCCGCTTCATTTTTATCTTTTACATTTTCAAAAAGAGCAACTCCCACCATATTATTGTGCAAGTCCATTACTCGTTCCAAAGCCTTGTTGGGTGAAAAATCTTCGTGCCAATCGGTAAATTTCTTTGCCCACACTTTTGCCTTTTCTTCATTCTTCTGCCATTTCAAACAACTTTTGATAATCAAGATAACCCAGAGCGCATGTCTAAATGCATTTGCCGGATTTCCTAAATGATGCTTGCTTCCGTATTCCTGATAGGCAATGTTCATACATCGCTTTGTTGCAAAAATAGTAGGCAAGGCATAAATGGGGTTTCTTAGAAACATCCAAAGCAACCCGAAAAGTTGCTTAAAATCGAGCTTCTTTAAAATCCGCCAAAGCATCTAATCTTGTTTGTATTCCTTCACCGCTTCAATAAAAGCACCTGCGTTTTCCAAAGGAATATTTGGCAAAATACCGTGGCCTAGGTTCACAATATATCGGTCCTTCCCAAATTCATCAATCATCTGTTTAACCATCTTTTTTATTTCTGAAGGCGGGCTGAAAAGGCGCGTTGGGTCAAAATTTCCTTGTAACGTGATTTTTCCGCCAGTCAAATATCGGGCGTTTTTAGGCGAACAGGTCCAATCAATCCCTAATGCCGAAGCGCCGCTTTTCGCCATTGTGTCCAAGGCAAACCAGCAACCTTTTCCGAAGGCGATAACAGGTGTTTCATCTTTCAAGGCATCAATAATCTGCTGCATATATTGCCAGCTAAATTCTTGATAATCTGTTGGCGAAAGCATGCCGCCCCAACTGTCAAAAATCTGCACTGCATTTACGCCAGCCTTAACTTTTTCCTTTAAATATAAAATTGTGGTGTCGGTTATTTTCTGAAGCAACACATGTGCGGCAAGAGGCTGGGTGAAACAAAATTCCTTTGCAATATCAAAGTTTTTGGAGCCCTGACCTTGCACGCAATAGCACAGAATAGTCCACGGACTCCCTGCAAAACCAATCAACGGAACTTCATCATTCAGTTTTTCTTTGGTCATTTTTATGGCTTCCATCACGTAACCAAGAGTTTCGTTAATGTCTGGCACAATCACACGTTCCAAATCTTTCATAGAACGGATTGGATCTGGCACCCATGGACCAATGCCTGGCTTCATTTCCACGTGAATATTCATTGCCTGCGGAATTACCAGAATATCGCTGAACAAAATTGCAGCGTCCATTCCGTATCTTCGTATAGGCTGCACGGTAATTTCACTGGCCAACTCAGGGGTTTGGCAACGAGTGAAAAAGTCGTATTCCTTTTTTATTTCCTGAAATTCGGGCAGGTATCTTCCGGCTTGGCGCATCATCCAAACTGGAGGTCGTTCCACGGTTTCTCCGCGGAGGGCTTTTAAGAATAAATCGTTTTTTATCATAAGTTCTAGTTCCAAATCTAACAGGTTTTTACTTGTCCGCCGAAACTATTTCTGCGAAGGAGGAAAATCCGTTAGGCTTATATTTTGTGAATTTTTAAAATTTTAACTGCTTTCGCAATTACGCTTTCTACGGTTGTGGCATTTGAAATTACCGCGTTTTCAATATATTTTTTTGCTTCTGAAGCGGTTGTTGTTCCTATGCAAATTGCAAAACACCCCCCTGCGCCACACTCAGGGGGGGAATTATTCGTGAAATAACTTCTTACCCCGCTGGGACTGAAAAAAAGGATAGCGTCAAACTCTTTTTCAAATTTTTTCGGGTTTAAAGTGGTTTTATACACTTCAATTTCCTCAAAATCAATATTGTTTTCCTTTAGTTTTGAAGGAATTTCATCACTTCTTATATTTCCGCAGAAAAAGTGAAAGGAATCGTTTTTATGATTTTTCACTAGATAATCTGCTAATTCGGTTGCATAATCGGTCATTTTAATCACTTTTTGGCCGTATTCCTCCAAAAGTGATTTCGTCTTTTCGCCAACACAAAAACAATTCTCGATGATGTTTACAACTAACGAAGTCGCATTGTATGTGCGGACATTTTCAAAAAATGAATTGACACCGTTTTGGCTCGTAAAAATTGCATTTTCAATAGTTACAGGAACTTCAAAAGGAACAAAGTCAATTTTTATGGCGTTGTATTCCACCAATGAAACCGTCGCATTTAGCAACAATGACCTCTGATTTTCCTTTAATTTTTTAGTTGATAAAACCGTGGACATGATTTTTTAAATATTTTTTAATGTCGCCATCTTTCCCAAAAACCGCCAAAATATCCCCTTTCTGAAAAACCATATCGGGTTTTGGCAGCCCAACTACTTCGCGTTTTTCAACTGCTCGTCCCAACAAATTGATATGTTGTTTTTTTCGAACTATGGTAATGATGTTCAATTTGAAATTCTTCCGGAAGTCTGATTGTTGGATTGTCTTTCCTACCAAATCTTCTGCCACTTCAACTTCCGAAACCAAGTATTCGTCGTCAATCTCAAAATTGTCTATACTTCCTTTCAGGTTTATTTTCTTAGTAAGGCGTTCAGCATATTCCTGTTCGGGATGGATAATTTGATCAACGCCCATGGCTTCAAGAATAGTGTCTTCAAGTGCGGAGGCGGAACGTGAAATAATCTTGGCTTTAGTCAATTTTTTTACAATGGCCGTACTCATAATTCCGGCCCCATTGCGTTGCCCAATCGCAATAATCGCCAAATCGGCGTTGTTCAATGGCAGTGCTTGGTAGGCGTTTTCGTTAGTGGCATCTATTGCAACGGCATGTGCCACCTTGTTTTTTATCAGCTCAATCTTTTCGAGGTCGTGGTCCGCAACTATCACCTCATTGCTTGTATTTGAAAGATGAATAGCTAAAGACATCCCAAAGTTTCCAAGGCCAATAACTACAATTTTCATATGCTTCTTTTTTAGAAATTCAGGATTTTTAGTTTATCAATATATTTTCTTCGGGATAGGTATATTCGGTTTTCCCGACGCTTTTCAAAAGCCCAATCATCAAGTTCAGCAAGCCAATTCTTCCGAAGAACATCAAGAATATTACAACATACTTGCTGTATTCAGAGAGTTGAGAGGTTATTCCCATAGAAAGTCCCACCGTAGAGAACGCTGAAAATACTTCAAATGCTATCTGTATCAGCGAAAATTCAGGGTTAAAAATAAGCAATAACAAAATACCCATCCCGATGCTTGCCAAGGAAATTGAGATGATAGCGAATGCGCGCTGCACGGCTTCAACGGCGATTCTTCGGGTTCCTATTTCAATATATTTTTTATTGCGCGCAATGGCAAAAACATTAAGGGTCGCTAATGCAAAAGTTGTGGTTTTAATTCCACCTCCGGTTGACGCCGGAGAGGCGCCCACCCACATTAAAAAAATCATGAACAGAATTCCGGGAATAGTAAAATTGGTCATATCCACAGTATTGAACCCCGCAGTGCGCGAAGTTACGGAAGAAAACATAGCCGTAGTGAATTTTCCGAAAGCAGTGGTGTGCGGCAAAAGATTGGTCTGTTGCTCAGAAAAAAGGAAAAAAATAGTTCCCGAAGCAATTAAAATTACCGTGGTGTAAAGCACAATTTTAGTATTCAAATTGATTACTCTCGAAATAAATACACGATTCTTTTTGCTGAAAATATTTATGATGAATTTTTTAAAATATTGAATCACATTATAAGCAATATGATAACCGAGACCACCAAAAACAATGAGCCCCATTACTACCCACTGCATATAATAATTGAATCGAAGCCCTGTATCGTAAAGTCCATTAGAGGCCAATGAGAACCCTGCGTTACAATATGCTGAAACTGCGTGGAAAACCGCAAAAAACCCTCTACTTCCATACGAATCTATGTGAGACAGGGACTGATATATTAAGAAGGCCCCAATGCCTTCCAAAATCAATGAGAACACCACAATCTGCATTACCGTTCGCATTACGCTGTTCAATTTGTCGTGGCCTAAAATATCCCTCATATAAAGACTTTCTTTAAAAGAGGCGCCACTTTTAAAGAAATAGGCAAAGAAGGAAGTGAACGTAAGCATTCCCAAACCGCCTATTTGGAAAAGAACCATAATAATCGTTTGCCCAAAAGGTGTAAAATCCTTTGCCGTATCAAGCACAATCAAACCAGTAACAGCTGTGGCACTTGTGGATGTGAAAAGTGCATCTGTAAAACTTATTTCGTGGTTGGTGGCACTTGGAAGTAAAAGCAAAAAAGTTCCCGCAAGCGCAATTATTGCAAAACTGCCCACAAAGAGAATGGCAGGGTTAAAATAGAGGCTATATATTTTTCTGAGAAAAAAAGTTAGCCTGATGAAAAAATAAAACAACAAACCATACTCAATAACATAGCGTGCATTAAAAAACGTTTCCACCACAGAAGTTTCATAATTGGCTAATATCACTATTATTTCCAGTACAATAAGAAACAGCAGAATATAAAGGTTTATTCTGCTGGCGCGGTTTACATCCTTTTCTTTTCGGTAATTAAAATATTCATAAAGATTGAAAGCGATGAGAGCAATCAGTAAAAGGGGCAGTACAATGAGTTTATACTGACGAAAATCTTTGAAATTCTCAAAACCGAAGTCGAAAATCAAAAATGCCAACAAGCCAAGGTCCAAAAACCAAACGAAAATATTCGTTAGGCTTGTTTTTTCCCAAAGGCTCATTTCAATTGATTTTTTATAGAAAGCATGAGTTCAGATCCGCCATTATTGAGAATAAATGTAGCACAATCCTTCCCAAAACCTTTGTGTTTTGATGTTAAAACTTTCCTTTCAATTTCAAGTTTAGTATGTCCGTCCAAAGAAAAAAGACACCCTTTAAAGAGAACCCCATCATCAATAATTTCTGCGAAAGCACCTATGGGAGCGACGGCCTCACGATCACCCCCGAGCAGGCCTTCATCGTGGTGCCGGCGGCGCTGCTGCTGGCCTATGGCGTGCTGCGCTTCTCGACCTCGCTGCTGACCGAGCTGCGCGAGGTGGTGTTCGCCCGCGTGACCCAGCA
>JAPKFY010000130.1 GCA_026646335.1 Aequorivita sp.
ACGAGGCACGCTCGCCTAACTATTGCCAATACTCTGTCAGGTGACTTCGAAAGCGCCTCTCGCCACGCTATTAGTGCAGACGAGTGAAAAAATATTCGTTAGTATTTATAATGACAAATTTAGTGATATTCCTTTTATAGATTTTAATGATTACAAATTATTGGATTCCGACTATAGGGATACACAGCATTTAAATTATAAAGGAGCTATTAAGATTTCTAAAAAATTAAATACTTTGTTAAATACTGATAGTATTTCACAAGGTTTTTTAAAAAAGAATAAAATAGTAATCATAAATGAATAACCACTTTAAGATCATCATCTTCGACGGTAGTTTTCAAACCACCCCGTTTATAAATAGGTTGGTAGCACGACTTGCCGAAAATCATGATGTTTATATTTTAGGATTTAATGAAAAGATACATAAGAAAGTAAAAAACGTCAATTACATTCCCCTTGGCAGTAACCAAAACAAGTTTCGTTTTGTTAGTACTGCACTTGCGCTTTCCTTCAGCAAAAAAAGCTTCACGCACACTTCAAAAACCCTCAACCTATTATTTAAAAAGAGACGTAAGGAAGTACAGCAACAAAATTTTGAAATAGCAGTGTCACAAATTCAACCAGATTGTATTCATGTGCAATGGCCATCCCTCTTGCCGTGGTGCGAGGGTTTTCTGCTTCACAATACCCATAAAATAATCTTAAGCCAACGCGGTTCACAAACCAACATCATTCCTTTTGTGGATGCTGAAAATTTTGAATATTTAAAAAAATGGTATCCCAAAGTATCCGGCTTTCATTCGGTCTCAAAAAGTGTTTCAGAAAAAGGAGATATCATTTGGAGTGATACGTCAAAAATTGATAATGTAATTTTTACAGGTTTGCCATTGGAACAAATGGTTTTTTCTAATAAATATTTAAAATCAAAACCTCTTGCTTTATTATCGGTAGGTAGGGCGCATTGGGTAAAAGGATATGATTATGCCCTGAAATGTTGCAAGGTGTTAAAGGATGCTGGAGTTTCTTTTCATTACACCATAATCGGTGGGGCAGAAGATGAAGAACTACAGTATCTTCGCAAGGAGCTCGGCTTGGAAGAATTAGTAAGTTTAAAGATGCGAATGCCACAGGAACAAGTTTTTGAATTGATGAAATCCTCTTCATTGTTGTTGGTGCCAAGTATAGTTGAAGGTCTTCCAAATGTAGCGGTTGAGGCAATGGCTCTTGGGCTGCCAGTTATAAGTACAGATTGCGGTGGAGTAACGGAGCTTATAGAGAATGATTGTACTGGCTGGATAGTGCCATCACACAGCCCTTCTGTTATGGCACTTGCGATTGAAAACTTTAATAAAATGCCTTTGGAAAAAATTCATAATATCCGTTTGGCAGGACGAAAAAAAGTTGAGCATTACCATTCCGATACCCAAATGATTAAAGGGATGGAGAACCTATACAAAGAAGTAATTCAAACAAGTAATCCATAATGGACTTGTTTGTAAGTCTATATATATTAAAAATAAACATTTAACAAAATGCGCATCGGCGTCGTCCTTTCCCAAACCCCCGGCTATTCCGAAACCTTTTTCAATTCCAAGATCAAAGGTTTACAGGAGAATGGCATGGAAGTGCGTATCTATTGCCAATCAAAAAAAGAGGGTTTTAAGCTATGTCCGGCTATTGAAAGCCCAAAGGTAAGCCGCAACCCAATTTTGCAGGCTTGGTATTTCCTAAAGGAGTTTTCAATTCTTTTACTACATCTTCCTGTTTTGCTACGCTATATAAAACTGGAACGAAATGAGGGTATTGGAATGATTCAAATTTTTAAAAAAACATACCTCAATGCACATTTATTAAAGGCTAAAGTTGACTGGCTGCATTTTGGTTTCGCCACCATGGCTTTGGGCAGTGAAACAGTAGCCAAAGCCATTGGCGCAAAAATGGCGGTGAGCTTTCGAGGCTTCGATATAAATGTGTATCCTATAAAACACCCAGAATGTTACAAAAACCTTTGGAAACATGTTGATAAGGTGCATAGTATCTCCCAATATCTTTTGCACAAAGCAATATCCTTGGGCCTTTCAGTAGAATCTCCCTTTGCAATTATCACACCTGCTGTGCAATTGGACGCTTTGCCTATGCCCAAAACAATCACAACATCTTCAGAAAGCATTAAAATAGTTACAATTGCCCGGCTCACTTGGATAAAAGGGTTGGACGTGGCCATTGCGGCAATGGGCATACTAAAGGAGAAAGGGATAAACTTCACCTATTATATTATTGGCGAAGGGGATCAAAATTACACGGAACGCTATAAATTTATGGTTTATGAGCTTGGACTAAAAGAAGAAGTCGTTTTCTGCGGAAAACTATCTCATAAGGAAACCTTGGAACATTTAACTACTGCTGATTTATATGTGCAACCAAGTCTTAACGAAGGTTTTTGCAATGCTGTATTGGAAGCCCAAGCAATGGGAAAACTTATCATAGCTTCAAATGTGGGAGGCTTGCCGGAAAACATTGTGGACGGAAAAACGGGATGGCTGTTTGAAAACCTTTCATCGGAATCACTGACACAACAAATAGAAACTGTTTTGGCTTTAAGTGAAGCTGATAAAAAAACAATCTCCCAAAACACCCAGAAAAGGATAATAGAGGAATTCAACATAGAAAAACAACAAAAGGAGTTTATAGAGTTTTACACATTATAGATAGAGGGTGAAAAAATCAAAATTAAGAACAAGAACAAGAAAGTTTAATTTGATTAATTTAATGATACTATCAATGATTAACCACAAAGTTCACAAAAATTTACACAAAGTACACAGAGGAGTTTTTTTGTGCCCTTTGTGCCTTCCCTGCCTGCCGCAGGCAGGTTAGTGTTCTTTGTGGTTAAAAAAAGAAGCATTCTAATATAGCAGGAGAAACATTGAAACTATACTACCCAATATCCCACTACAGCAAAGACCATCGCGGCCTGCTCTTTCCGTTACTGAAACCTTTCATCAAGGCAGAAGGGTTCACGGATGCACAGCGCATTGCTACCTATGGGGTTTCCGAAAGAGATTTCGAGTACACGGAGCATTTGGAAGAGGCCGATGTGGTCATACTAACCATGGCTTGGAACTATTACACAAAAACAAAACAAGAAGGCCTTGCAATAACTTTTATAAATGAATGTGCAGCCTTAAACAAAAAAGTGATTGCCTTTAACGCGGGCGACTTTGGGGTGCGGATTCCATATTATGGAAATCTGATTGTGCTTCGCCCAAGTGGCTATAAATCAAAATTCACCGACAATGAATACGCGCTTCCGGCGTTTATAGCAGATCCACTAAAGAAATATTTTGATACCGATAAGGTGTTCGAAAGACCCTATCAAAGCAAAGCCGTTATTGGTTTCTGCGGTCAGGCCAATCTATCCCGATTTAATGCTGTAAAGGAAATATTCAAAACATTGCTCCGAAATATAAAGTGCTATATGGGATTTTCCAAAGATGAGCCCCAGCAACTGCTTTCCACTTCCTTTTTGAGGGCATCTGTCTTGAAAACATTACAAAAATTAAAGGATGTGAAAACAAATTTCATATTCCGAAAAAAATATCGAGCGGGTGTAACCAGCGATAAGGATTCGCATAAAACCACCATGGAATTTCATAACAACCTAAAGGATTCCGATTATATGGTCTGTGTTCGCGGGGCCGGTAATTTTTCCGTCCGCTTTTATGAAACCTTGGCTATGGGGCGAATTCCTGTTTTTATAAATACGGATTGCGCATTGCCATTTGACAAAGAATTCAATTGGAAAAATCATGTAGTTTGGGTGGAATACAAAGATCGAAATCAAGTGGCGCAAAAAGTAAAGGAGTTTCACGAGGCACTATCTAAGGAGGATTTTATAGATTTACAACTTGCGAACAGAACCCTGTGGGAAGATAAGCTGACTTTGGGAGGTTTTTTTAAAATGTTTTTGGATGAAACATCAATGAATAATTTTTAAATATGCAGAGGAATGTCTATTAGAGATGTTCCATACTTGTACTGAGCGCAATGGAAGTATGTTCATAAAATAGATAATCTTGTAGAGCAATGTGGAAAATCGTAAGTAAATTTATAAAAGAAGGAAATCTTCATTTTCTTACTACGTACCTAAAAGATGAAATCAGGATTTCACATTATTCTACAATAGCGCTTATAAAAACAACTATTAAAGGCAGATGAAATTTAAAAAATGGCTTTCGGGTGTATATTATTCCTTTAAAAGAGAAGATAATAAACTTAAGGCTTCGTCGCTTTGTGGCGTTCCCTTAATGACTTATCATGAAACCATTCGTGTTACTCCGGACCAGGATGATACTTGGTTTTTCTATTTGGCGAAACATAACAAGGTCATTTTTGATATTGGCGCCAATATTGGTTATACAGCACTTCTAGCGATGTTACAGGACCCAGATAGGGAATATGTTTTGGTAGATCCCAATCCGTTGGCATTACAAAAAGCGCAAGGAAATCTTTTGAACAATAATCTGGGGTTTAAGGCCCGCTATTATTCGGCCTTTGTTAGTGATAAATTAAACGAAGTAGTTAAGTTTTATACCCTCGGGGCTGGCGCGGCAGGTAGTATGCACTCAAGCCATGCAGAATCGGCAGCCGCTGTTAATTCCTTTAAAAATGTTTCAACTATAACCTTGGATTATTTGTATGCCTATTACGGTTTACGGCCCGACCTCGTCAAAATTGATGTGGAAGGTGCCGAGACATTGGTTATGGAAGGAGCTAAAATATTGGCAGAAGAAACCAAATGTACTTTCTTTGTGGAGATGCACGATGTGAAGGATCTTAGGATGGAAAAGGCCACGGAAATGATGATCGCGTGGAGTAAAAAAATGGATTATAAAGTTTGGTATTTAAAAAGTGGAGAGAAACTCACTTCTGGAGAAATAGTAAAAAACAGGGGGAAATGCCATATATTGTTGTTGCCAAGTGAAAAATCATTTCCTAAATATTTAATTGGTATAAAACAAGGAATGCCGCTACCATCCAAAATTTAATATAAATTAGTAGAGTTACCTTATTTTAAGAAAGAATGGATTTCCAAAAACTATTGAAAAACCCAAAACCATATGCTATAGCGGCTTTAGAACTGACTAAACGCAAACTGCGAACACATCTAAGCCGTGGCAGTGCGGTGCATTGTGAGATATGTTTGTGGAATGGCGCTCAGTTTTTCAATGGAAAATGCCCAAAATGCAACAGCCTTCCCCGTACTAGGCTAATCCCTTTTTCACTTAGACATTTTGGGTTAATAAGAGGGAATCAAAAAATACTTCACATAGCCCCAAACCTCAATGAATACAATTATGTGAAAAATACTTTTGAAAATATTCAGGTGTACGATAGACTTAATATTCGCGAGGTTCCGCATATAAATTTGGTGCAGGATATCACAAAAACTGATATTCCAGATAATAGCTATGATTTGGTAATCGTATGGCACGTTTTGGAACACATAGTGGAAGATCGTAAGGCGGCTTCGGAGATATATAGAATTCTAAAGCCTAAAGGGAATTTATTAATGAGTGTGCCCATTTATCCCGCCGGCAATTTAATCACCTATGAAGACCCTGCAATTAAATATGAAGATTACGAAAAAGTTCACGGCCACGATGACCATTGTAGAAGTTGTGGGATGGATTATTACAAAAGATTTGAAAGTGTTGGTTTTTCAACACAAGTTTTAGAAGAATATACTGCTGAAGGCTTAAAAAGATATGGACTGAGCCAAAACCATGTGGTTTGGTGTTTCTCTAAATAAAAATTATGCTCTTCCATTTCCTAAAATACCTACAGCCCACCCATTATTTTCAGTTATACAGGAATGACGGAACTTCTATTTTTCCAATAATTGAGAATCTTCCAAAGGAAGTTATTGAACAGTTGGAACCTGATCCAAAATTCAAAAGTGAAAAAGCCCGAGAATACGATCTGTCATGGCAGGCGGTGAATAAAGGCTATATTGGCAATGCCGAAACCTACATTTCTTTTGAAAAAATACCTGTGGTTGACGAATACCGTTTTCTGCGGAAATACTTCCATCCCGTCTGGGTTTTTTATGTTTTGATGCTGCGGATTCTCTCTTTTAAAAATCCCTTTCGGGAAACAAGTGCTTGGAAGAAAAGTGGCGATGTAAAGAGAAGCGATTATTTAAAAAACCCTATTCTGTATGATGGTTGGAATAGTTTTAAATCCCTTCTTATTGAGGAAAAACCATTTGTAAGCGTTGTGATTCCTACGCTGAATCGCTATGAATACCTTAAAGATGTGCTGGAGGATTTGGATAAACAGGAGTACAAAAACTTTGAGGTTATCATCGTTGACCAATCCAATCCTTTTCAAAAAGATTTTTACAAAAAGTTTAAATTGGATATTAAACTTGTCCAACAAACGGAACGTGCCCTTTGGTTAGCACGAAACCATGCCATTGAAATTTCAAAAGGGGAGTATGTGCTGCTTTTTGATGATGACAGTAGGGTAGAGCCAAACTGGATTACCAATCATTTAAAATGCCTCGATTTTTTTAAAGCCGATATTTCTTCAGGTGTTTCCATATCTACTGTTGGCGCTGAGGTGCCACAGAACTACTCCTTTTTCAGAGTTTCGGATCAAATTGATACAGGCAACGTACTTCTAAAAAAACAGATTTTTAGAGAAATAGGTCTTTTCGACAGACAATTTGAAAAGCAACGTATGGGCGATGGAGAGTACGGTTTAAGGGCGTATTTGAATGGCTATACAAATATTTCAAACCCTTTTGCAGGAAGAATCCATTTAAAGGTAGGCTCCGGGGGCTTACGCGAAATGGGCAGTTGGGATGCCTTTCGTCCTAAAAAGTTATTTGCACCGCGGCCCATACCAAGCGTGCTATATCTTTACAGAAAATATTTCGGCAAAAAAAGAACTCTGCTAGCCATTCTCAGAACCGTTCCCCAATCCATAATCCCGTACCGTTACAAGAAAAACAAAAAAATGTTGGTCTTGGGTCTTTTAATCTCGCTATTTTTGTTTCCGTTCGTGGTTTTGCAAGTGGTCATTTCTTGGCGATTGGCATCGAGGAAATTGATGGAAGGAGCGATGATAAAACAGTTTTAGGTTTCAGGTTGCAAGTTGCAAGTTGTGCCCTGAGCGGAGCCGAAGGGTTCTCGGTTCTCGGTTGTGAGTTATCAGTTGTCGGTTCTCTGTTTAAGGTTGCGAGTTCCAAGTTGCAAGTTGTACACTAAACGGAGCTGAAGGGTTCTCGGTTGTGAGTTATCAGTTATTGGTTGAAGTAAGCTCATTTTGAATCAATAATCGATATCCTTTGCTAAGTATTTTATTTGTTAATTTTAACTATTAACTATTAACTGATTAAGCCTAAAATAGGTTGCCTTTTTTCATCATTCAATTTAACATGAAAAAAGAGAATTTTAAACGTACTTTCGATTTGTCCTTAAAGCTTGATCTGGTGAAGCAGATTGAACGCGGAGAAATACGAGTATCCG
>JAPKFY010000131.1 GCA_026646335.1 Aequorivita sp.
CGCCAATTTAGCGGAATTGGAGCGCCTGACCGGGCCGGGGCTGGTTCCCCCCTGGTTCGTGGTCGCGGACCACGCGTTTCGGGATGTTCTTTGTTGATTCGTCTAGACCAGAATTCCGTGAGTTCATATTTTAAAGGCTCGGGTTTTCCTATTCCCTCAAACGGAGTTTTTTCAATAGACTTTAAAAGTTTGGTGATTTTATTCTGAACAGATTTATTGCCGGATTTTTTCCAAAAGGAAATGTCTTCAACGGCTCTATCTGTGTAAATTATTTCCACAAATCATCGGTTTTGATGGCTTTGGTTTTGTTGTATTTCTCCTCTTCTTCGCTGGCTTTTATTTTCGCTACAAACTCTGGATCATAAGTGCTTTCAGATTCAAAAGGAATTTCCATTGCTTTCAAAACGGCTTTTATAGCCTCAGTCTGTGCTTTATTTTTGGTGTGGATTGTTAGGGTTTCCATTGTGTAGAATTTAACTAAAGTATTTGCAATACCAAAGATAACGAAATATTTTAGGAAGGTTGATGGTTGGTAAAGGTTGCATTACAAATGCTCAAGGTAGATGGGCACGCTTTGCAAACCTGCCTACGGCAGGCAAGCGCGCTCCAGGGGACACTAGACGCAATAAAGAATTATGGTTCATGTAAATTTGGGGTATTTTTGATGTATATTAGTGGCAGCAAAATGATTGAAATCAAAAAGTTATTTGAGATTAAAATATTATATCTATTCCTTGTTTTGTTTTAGGCTTCCTAGTTCCATAGTGTAGCAATTCCAGTAAAATTTTCTCTTTAAATTATCCCAATCCACCCGAAACTGACCCGGACTTGACCCGGACTTGACCCAGACTTACATGGGCTTATCATTTAGTATTGGTAGGAGTATTTATGGTTTTGCCTAGAGTAGATTACTTTGTTAAAGATTGTGATTTTGCAGTGCTTATTTTTATGGGTCAAACAGATTTTTTAGTGTGAAGAGGTTGAACGTGCCATATTACTATCTATTGTTGAGGGCACAAGCGAGAAGCTGGCACTAAGGAGCGCATTGCAAATGCTAAAATAGATGGAGAGGATTTGATTGTAGGGAGCGATCAATTCATTTTTGTAAATTTATGTTATGAGCAGAAAATATAAATTCCACAATCCCACAGCGGCTTACTTTGTTTCGTTTGCTACTGTTTACTGGATTGATGTTTTTACGAGAGCGGAATATTTCAATGTTTTGGTTGATAGTATAGGTTATTGCCGAAAAGAGAAGGAAATGGAACTGTTTGCTTATTGTTTTATGCCGAGCCATATCCACTTTATATTCCGAAGCAAAAAGGAGGAACCTGCCAAACTTTTAGGTGATTTTAAAAAGTATACTTCTAAAAAAATGGTGCAAGCTATTGCTGAAAATCCACAAGAAAGTAGAAAAGAATGGCTATTATGGATGTTTGAAAGAGCTGGAATGAAACAGAGTAATGTGAAGAGTTATCAATTTTGGCAGCACCATAATAAACCTATTGAGTTATGGAGTACCGGAGTTATAAAACAAAAGCTAGATTATATTCACAATAATCCTGTAGTTGCGGATTTTGTAAATATTCCTACGGAATGGAAATATAGCAGTGCTCGCAATTTTGCAGAGGAAGATCCTGCTTTTGAAATTGATTACATTGGGTTTTTAGGTTGATGATTCACATCTGAAAGTTTGCTTGCTGGTGCGCGTTTGCAACGCGTTCCTTGCCTTTGGCAAAATTAGAAACTGGCTCTGAGAAACTGTGCGGGCACACGTTGCAAACGTGCGCTAGCGGGGAAAAGAGTCGCATTACAAATGCTACAATAAATCGGCACGCTTTGCAAAAGCGCGCCAGAGGAAAAGCAAAAAGGTAATCTATTGAAATGTATATTCAAATGTGTATGTTTCTTCTAGATTTGAGTTGGTGACTTCACTTTTTATTTTTTTAAAGTAAAAATTATTGCTTAAGGTTTCAAAGGTATTTTGTTGGCTTTCTTCAAGGGTTACGTTGAATGATTGAGCCCCATCATTGAAATAGTGGGTGGAAGTTCCTCCAAACCATTCTCCACACAATATTCTATTCATTTTCTTTCCAAATGTTTTGTCCTGCAAATATTGTTCTGTATCTATTATTGAGGAATAGGCTATTGAAAAGGTTTCGCCAGACGCCATTTGTCCAGAAATTAAATTGTTGTTGTCATCATACTGAAAACTGTTTATACTATCCATATTCCCATCAAAATCAAAATCTTTTCCGGCTTTAATGATATTGTCGTTTTCATCAAATTCCAAAATATACCTTCTTCTAACCTCAGTGTTTGGATCGTTATAGGGCAACGAAATTTCCTCAAAATAACTGATGTTTTCTGAAATATGTGGAAATCTAAAATACCTATGGGGCGTTTCAGAACCCAAATTTGCGCCAACCAATCTTTGTTGGTTATCATAAAAATATTCGCGCACTATTTGACCATTTACTTCTTCCCTTGAAAATACAGCAACCGTACCAGATGCATTAAATTCATATATCTCTTGGGTAGTAATGCCATAACTTATATCATCACGAAAAAATTCTCTAATGACGAGTTGCTTTTTATTGTCATTTATAGTAGTTGTATAAATAGCTTTGACGACACCTGCATTAGGATCGTTTGGCACACCTAAATAGGTAGTTTTTGAACCTGTAATTACTAGGTCCAATTGAGTGTTTTCTTCTTGTTGCTGGCTGTTATCATCGTCTGATGAACAGGCTGTGAATAATACTGATAAAACAAAAACGGAGAGAAATAGATGTGCTGTTTTCATATACAATCTGGTTAAAGTTGTTATATGAAATTAACGGGGAATTTTAACATTTAGTATTTTGACGAAAGATGTAAAGAGTTGATTGGGTGCCGAGAAACACTAAATATTTTGGGTGTGCTTGGCCACAAACGGGACGTTCACGGTAGCGGGATGGATTGCTGGTGCGCGTTTGCAACGCGTTCCTTGCCTTTGGCAAAATTAGAAACTGGCTCTGAGAAACTTTGCGGGCACACGTTGCAAACGTGCGCTAGCTAAGGGTATTTATAAAAATTTTCTGCTGTCTCTTAAATTACCTTCAATTATTTCTTCGATTACTTCTTTTTTCCAAACAATACCAAGTTGAGCATCAAGTTTAGATTCTCCAATTAACCTTCCCGAATATATCCCTATGAATCCCTGTATTTCACCTATTAAACTGTCGGGTTGAAGTGATCCTCCATAAGCACCATGTATACCATTCCGTTTAAAAATGACTGGAGAACCGGACATTCCAGATTTACTTGCAGAATCAATAAAAAATTTAGGAAGTCCATCGTAATCAAGATCAGGTTCTGTCGCAACACTACCTCTTTTCCATATAGGAAAATGACCTCCACCCTTTAATGAATATGGAAATCCTAAAATAAAAACATCATCAGAAACTTCTAATTTGAAATTATCAAATTTAATCTTATTAATAGGTTTAAAAATCCCTTTAAAATTCTCAGAAAAATCTAATTCTATGGCAACAACATCCACCTTTTCTTTGTATAATGGATGTATTAACCAATCTGAAGTATTATCATTATACAAATTAACTGTAAAATGTCCCCATTCAATATATGGTATTTGTTTTACTAAAATCGTAAATTCTAAAAGGTCGGGAATTCCTCCATGACTTCCGATTTGTTCTTCTGTAATTGGATTTACTCCAGTAACATTGTGCCAATTAGTGATTAGATAGAATTTCTCTTCATATTCATAAATAAACGCAGTACCCGTTCCTAGTTTCTGTTTTGTTTCTTGAAAATACATACTGATGGGTATACTACAATATGATATAGGATTGAGATTGACTTCTTTCATAATGTTTTCTTCACTCCACCCCCCCAATCAAAATCCCCAACATCTCAATAGCAGCATCGCTAATGCGGGTTCCTGGGCCATAAACAGCCACGGCGCCGGCATCAAAAAGGTATTGGTAGTCTTGGGCGGGGATTACGCCACCTACGATAACCATTATATCTTCGCGGCCGTATTTTTTTAGGGCTTCAATTACTTGTGGCACTAAAGTTTTATGTCCTGCGGCGAGGGAAGAAACACCGAGGATGTGTACATCGTTCTCCACAGCTTGTTTGGCAGCTTCTGCGGGCGTTTGAAACAAGGGACCAATGTCTACGTCAAAACCTACATCAGCATAGCCTGTGGCTACTACTTTGGCGCCGCGGTCGTGACCGTCTTGTCCCATTTTAGCAATCATAATACGCGGACGGCGGCCTTCCAATTCTGCGAACTGATCTGCCATTTGTCTCGCTTTTTCAAAACTTTCGTCTTTCTTCATTTCTTTACTGTACACGCCGCTAAAAGATCTAATTTGTGCTTTATATCTGCCGAATTCCTTTTCCATCGCGGTAGAGATTTCGCCAAGGGTTGCCCTGTGGCGGGCAGCTTCTACGGCTAAAGCTAGTAAATTTCCGTCACCCGTACGAGCGCATTCGGTAATATCTCCAAGCGCCTTTGCTACCTTTTTGTTGTCGCGGGTGGCTTTTATGCGGTTTAAGCGTTCAATCTGCGAAGTGCGGACTTTTTGGTTGTCCACGTCCAAGATTTGCAGTGGGTCTTCCTTTTCAAGGCGGTATTTGTTTACGCCTACAATAATGTCCTGTCCACTGTCAATACGCGCCTGCTTTCTTGCGGAGGCTTCCTCTATGCGAAGTTTGGGGATGCCAGCCTCAATGGCTTTGGTCATTCCTCCCAATTCTTCTACTTCTTCTATTAGCGTCCAGGCTTTGTTGGCTATTTCATTGGTCAGGTTTTCCAAATAATAACTGCCTGCCCAAGGATCTACCGTTTTGGTGATCTGGGTTTCGGCTTGTAGGAAAATCTGGGTGTTTCTTGCAATACGCGCAGAGAAATCGGTTGGCAGCGCAATGGCTTCATCCAAGGCGTTTGTGTGCAAGGATTGCGTTCCACCGAAAACCGCTGCGGCTGCTTCAATTACAGTTCGCGCCACGTTGTTAAATGGGTCTTGCTCGGTAAGGCTCCATCCGCTGGTTTGGCAATGGGTTCTTAAAGCCAAAGATTTTTCGTCTTTCGGGTTGAACTGTTTTACAATCTTAGCCCAAAGCATTCTGGCGGCTCGCAACTTCGCGATTTCCATAAAATGGTTCATCCCGATACCCCAAAAGAAGGAGAGTCGCGGGGCGAAAGTGTCTATGTCCATTCCCGCTTTTATACCGGTGCGGATGTATTCTAGACCGTCTGCCAAGGTGTAAGCAAGTTCAATATCTGCCGTGGCCCCCGCTTCCTGCATATGATAGCCGGAGATGGAGATGCTGTTGAACTTGGGCATATTCTTGGAAGCGTATTCAAAAATATCGCTGATTATTTTCATCGATGGTGTTGGCGGGTAGATGTAAGTGTTCCGCACCATAAATTCCTTTAGAATGTCGTTTTGGATGGTGCCTTCCAAATCTTTTGGCGAAACGCCCTGCTCTTCCGCAGCGACAATATAGAATGCCATAATGGGAAGCACGGCGCCGTTCATCGTCATGGAAACGCTCATCTTGTCCAACGGAATTTGGTCGAAAAGGATTTTCATATCCTCAACGCTGTCTATCGCTACGCCTGCTTTGCCAACATCGCCTTCCACTCTTGGGTGATCGCTGTCATAACCGCGATGTGTGGCGAGGTCGAAGGCTACGGAAAGTCCTTTTTGGCCTGCGGCGAGGTTTCTTCTGTAAAAGGCATTGCTGTCTTCTGCTGTTGAAAATCCTGCGTATTGGCGGATGGTCCACGGACGGCGGACGTACATTGTGGAGTATGGTCCGCGGAGGTACGGGGCAATTCCGGCAACGAAGTTTAGGTGTTTTAGGTTGGCAATGTCTTCTTTACTATAGTTCTTTTTAATATCGATGGTTTCGGCCGTTGAAAAGGTTTGAGGTTTCAGCCCTTCGACTGCGCTCAGGGTGACAGGATGGGCGGCTTCCTGCTTCAATTTAATGTGTTGTAAATCTTTTCTACTCATTGCTTATTCTTTCCTGTTCAACTTTTTCTGCCAAGCGTTTTTCAATGATTGGAACGATTAAGGTTTTTACCGGGTTGTGTTTTACGAAAGGGAAAAGCTCCAGATCGCCTTTCATTCTATCTTTTTTATTTGGGTGATAATTGGTGCCCAACAGTTTCAGTTCACCACTGTCGAAGAGTTGTTGCTCTTTTTCGGCGCTTTCCTTTATTTTTTTCTGAATGGTTCCTTCTTTTAACTGCTGAAGAAATCCACCGCCTTTTTCTATTTCCTTAAAAAGCTGAAGCGCTTTTTCGGCTAGTTCATCTGTCAAGTCTTCAATATAATACGTTCCGTCTGAAGGATTGCTTACAGCGTCAAGATAACTCTCGTGTTTTAAGATAAGTAACTGGTTTCGGGAGATGCGCTCGCCGAACTCGTTGCTTTTGTGGTAAAGTGCATCATAAGGCATATTGCAAACTGTGTCTGCCCCGCCCAAGACTGCTCCACCCGGTGGTCCCGTTCTCGACGGCGCAGCTCCATGCGGACCTTGGCCAGGCAGGCACGGTGCTCGAGCAGGGCTGGCGGTACGAGCCTGTGGGCCCGGGGACGCAACTCCCGGCCGCCCGGCCGCTCTACACGAAGATCGATCCGCTGGCGGCAGAGGTAGCAGGCTGATGCGCCTGTTCGATTCGCACAGCCACATCCAGGGGCGCGAGTTCGCGGCCGGCCTGCCTGATGTGCTTGCGCGCGCGACGGCAGCGGGAGTGGTGGGGGTCGCGGTCTGCGGTTACGACCCGGAAAGCAACCAGGCAGCCATTGCGCTGGCGGCGACGTCGCCGCAACTGTTCCCGACGGTGGGATACCATCCCCACGACGCGAACGAGGTGACGCCCGCCGCGCTGGCGGAGCTCGAATCGCTGGCACGGCGGCCCGAGGTGGTTGCGGTTGGGGAGATTGGGCTCGATTTCTACCGGGACCTTTCGCCCCGGGAGGTTCAGCGCCGGGTGCTGAACGAGCAGCTTGGCATTGCCGTGAGGGTGGGAAAGCCCGTATGCGTGCATTCCCGGGCGGCCGAAGGGGAGATCTACGAGCACCTGACGATGTATGCCGGCTCGTCGCCGCTGCGAGGCAGGGGACGGCCCGTGGGCGTGATGCACTGCTTTGGCGGCACGCTCGAACAGGCGCGGCGGTACGTGGAGCTCGGATTCGTGGTGTCGATACCCTGCACCATCACCTACCAGAACAACACTGAGGCGCGGCGAATCGCGGCCGGCCTGCCTCTTTCGGCGCTGGTGGTTGAGACGGATAGCCCTTACCTCCCCCCGCGAGACCTGCGCGGCAAGCGAAACGAGCCGGCCAACGTGCGCGCGGCCGTCGAAGGGCTCGCGGCAGCCCGTGGGATCGCGGCCGAAGCTGCTGCAGAGGCCACCACCGCGAACGCCTGCCAGCTGTTCGGGGTCAGCATTCCCGTGAAGGCGGGCGCGCTGTGACG
>JAPKFY010000132.1 GCA_026646335.1 Aequorivita sp.
GAAGCCTCCAACTTCCAAAGCGTTCTTCTGCAGATTTTCTTCATCAATTACTTCCAAAACCGTGCGGCCAATGGCGCAGGAAACGGGATTGCCGCCAAAGGTGTTGAAATACTCCATTCCCGTGTTGAATTTTTCGGCGACTTCTTTTGTGCAAGCAACAATAGCAAGCGGATGACCATTGCCAGCGGGCTTGCCCATGGTAACAATATCTGGCTGAACGTCGTAAAGCTCAAATGCCCAAAAGGTTTTGCCCATCCGGCCGAAACCTGTTTGTACTTCATCGGCAATACAGATTCCGCCTGCTTCGTGAACGTGTTTGTAAACTTCTTTAAAATAATTTTTTGGCGGAACAATTTGGCCGCCGCAACTCACCATGCTTTCGCCTATAAATCCTGCAATTTCTTTTCCTTCAGCTTTTAATTTCTGGATGATTTCCTTTGCGTGATTGGCGTAATCAATACCGCAATCCGCTCCCGTATATTTTCCTCGGAAGGAATCTGGAAGTGGCAGAATGTGCGTTGTTTCGGGTTTTGGGAAACCGCCTTCGCCTTCAAATTTATAGGAACTCACGTCCATTACCGCATTGGTGTTTCCGTGATAGCCAACTTCTATTGCCAAGATATCTTTATTACCTGTAACTGTTTTTACCATCCTAAGGGCGAGCTCGTTGGCCTCGCTGCCGGAATTCACTATATGAATAACCGATAAATGTGGCGGTAGCTTTTTCAGCAATGCTTTTGCGTAGGCGATAATTTCTTCGTGTAAATAGCGGGTATTGGTATTCAAAACCGCCATTTGTTTTTGTCCCGCGGCAACCACTTTTGGATGCTGATGGCCCACGTGGTTTACGTTGTTTACGGTGTCAAGATATTTTCTTCCTTCAATATCAATCAAATAAACCCCTTCGCCACGGACGATGTGCAACGGTTTGTTATAGGAAAGACTCAAACCTTTGCCAAGATGGTCTTTTCTGAAATTGATTATATTCTCTTCTGAAATTTTTTCTTTGGAAGTATTTAATTCCTCTTTGAAAATAATATTTGGGTCTGGGCAGATGCTTTTCCAAACTTCAGCTTTTGAAGGCAAAGCCACACCGTTGAAGTTTTCATTATTGTCCAACAAATCCAAAATTAATTGAAAGTGAAGGTGTGGTGCCCAATTGCCATTTTCAGATGGTTTGCCGATGTATGCAATTCGGTCGCCCTGTTTTATCTTCTGCCCAACTTTTAAAATTTCCAACGACATTAGCGACAAATGTCCGTATAGCGAATGGAATTTTCCGCCTTTAAATTTGTGTTCCAAAATAAGCATAGGGCCGTAATCCTTATCGTAATTGTTGTGGTGGATTATTTTTACTGTTCCGTCAAAGGGAGCATAGACTGGGGTTTTGGCCGGCACCCAAAAATCGGTTCCCAAATGTACGGTTCGGTATTGCGGGCCATTGTTGCCTTCGCTCTTAAAAGCTTTGGTGGTATAGAAAGGGCGAGTTTCTAAATAACCGTTTACCAGTATGGTTTTGGGATGGTGTTTTCGGAATTGTTTCAACTTAAATTCTGAAACGTCGGTATCGTTGTATTCTGAAAGATTACCCAGCAAGGTGCTGCCGATGCTCATATCGAGATTTACTACGTTTTCAGTAGAAACCGATGGAAACACGGTTTTTAAAGTGATTTGATTGCTTTTTGCCCAGGTTTCAAACTTTTTTTCCAATGGATGTGCGGAATATCCGCAAACGTTTCTGAAGGAATAATAAGCAAAATTTTCATTTACGTTAAACCATTTCTCCAGCAAATTCCAAGCAGGCTTTTCGCTGATTACGTAATAATTGTCCTCGGGGAACTCTTCTTTTTTAAGGGAAGCATTTGTAACGGTGGTAACCAGGCGCATTCCAACCAAAATGTACAAACATTCAAGTTCTTTTTCTGAAAATTTATAGTGCTTGTTATAACCCTCCATAACTTCCAAAGCTGCGGCAAGCGGATCGGGCAATTCCATAATTGCATATGCCAGGGCAATGGCAGGATCGTTGACGGTTTGGGTGAAGACTGCATCTCCAAAGTCTATAAAGCCTGAAACTTTTGGATTGCTTAAATCTTCAGATACCAAAATGTTGTAATCGTTCAAATCATTGTGGACGATACTTTTTGGAAGATTTTCATAGGTTGTTTGAATTTCTTCAAAACGGTTTTGAAAGTATTGTACAATCTCCTTTTGCTTTCCAGTGAAGCGATTTATATGTTTTGAAGTCCAAGCCGAATTTGCCAAATCCCAATCCAAATTTCTGTGTGCTGCAGGATGTTCAAAATTTTGTAGCGCTATTGTCAAACTTCCGGCGGCTTCGCCCAAACTGCTTCGCAAGCTTTCGGTTTTTGGGTTTACGGCTGCCCAAAGACGGCCCGGAAGCCACGTTAGTAAGCGTGCAGTTTTGTTATTTTGAAGTTTGGTAAGCGAGCTTCCTTTACTATTTGAAACAACTTCTGGTAACGAAATAGTATGTTTTTTTGTTGAAAGATGTTTCAATATTTCAATTTGAAAATCTAGTTGTTGCGTATTTTCTTCAGAAGAAATTTTTAGTAGAAATTGCTCTTCCGAAGCAGTTTTCCGCCCAACTGGCGGACAGGTCAATAGAAAATTTTCGTCAACATAGCCTGCAAGTTTTGAAGCTTTAGCGTTTAAATTATAATATTCTTTGGCGAATTGTGAGGCTTGTTTAGGTGTAATTTCGGGCATATTCTTACTGAGGATAATTGAGTAACGAAATTACTGAAAAATGTGTGAAATCTTTCGCTCTCTCACATTTCATTTTGCATTTTGAGAACTAATCGCAGTTCTATCTTGAGTAGTCGAAGTAAAAAAGTCTCGTGAAATTTTAAAAAATACCTACAAAACTATCCTTTTATTGTTTTTTGGTATAAAATGATTTAAAACATTCAGAAAATTTTCAAACTTCAGAAAAAAAGGTATAAATTTAATATGATAATCCGACTTTGATTTTAGTGCTAATCTGTTATTTGCTATAGCTGTGTTTTCCTTGGTCACACAAAAGAAATATTAAGTTTTAAAACTCGCCTTCTTCCTTTATTATAAAAGTAAATTGAAAATAGAGGTATATTAACTAAATTCTAAATAAACAAAAATGTCTGCAAAGTTAAAAATCACATCTCATTCCGATGGGCAAAAGGTTCTCACACCTATGATACAAATATTAGGCACAGGAGAGCCTGGTCTTGAAATTACCGTTGATGCTTATGGAGTAGCAAACTATCCTACTAGAAATTCCAAAAGGTTTTGGCCTGGTCAAGAAAAATGTTATAAAACGTTTAAGACAACTATTGATAAAAATGGGAAGTGGTACATTCCCGGTTTCCCAGTTTTCGGGCATGTGAATTGGATGAGGCGGGCGTTTATACCCTATGAATGGAAAATAACGGCAGCGTCTGTAAATCCAAATTATCGTGAAGGTAATTTGGTAAGGATTAAATTAGATTGTAAATATTAATAGTTGATTCTTCTCTAAGAAAATACTGTTTAATACTGTCACAGAACTCAAAATAACTATCAATCTCTTTTTTAGTCTTCTGGATTTAAATTTTTTGTGAGGTTTTAATTTTCTTTTTTCATCATAAATTAAAGTACACTCTTCTGCTTCTTATAAAAGGCATCGGCTTGCATTTGCATCAATTCGCGGGCTTTTTTGCGTTTGTAGTCGTAGAGTTCCTGTTCTTCGGCTATGTCTGCATAGACTCTGTTGTTGATCTCGCGGTCTGTTGTTACTAGTATGTCGCGTTGGGACTTCTGTTGGGTTACCCAAGATTTTAGGGCGCTTTCCTGTTCTTCAAGTTTTAAATCGTACGCGCCTTTTGGGGACAAAAGTTTTGCCAGGATTGGCGAGGTTTCAATGGCCAAGAACAACAAAAAGATGAAAAGTGAAGGCAGTAACGGAAGTTTGTTTAGTGCATTTACGCGAGCCATCAAACCATCGAAACCGTCTATTACGGGTTGTGTACTGGCTACTTTTGTTTTGTATTCTGTGGCTAGAATAGCTATTTGGGCTTCGGCTGCAGCAATCTTTTCGGCGTTTGTTTTCTTTAGTTCTGCCAATGCGGCTAGCTCTGCGTCGTGTTTTTCGCGTTTTTCTTTGTAAACGGGGCCTTTGCCGAGTAGTTCTGTGCCTTTACGGCCTTCGGCTTCGGCTATGTAGGTTTCGTATAATGCGTTTACTTCTGCTTCTTTTGTGGTTATCTCGTTTTTTAAGCCTTCAATTTCTGTTTCGAGGGCTTTTACGGAAGGCGTGTATTGAAGCGCCAATTGGTCTTTGTTGGCGAGCGTCATTTCATTTTTTTCAGTAAGTAACACTTGGTTGATTTCCTTTTCGAAAATTTTCATTTCCAAAGGTTTAGAGATAACGATGGCGATGATTATTGCCAAGGCAATCCGTGGGGATGCCTGTATCAATTCATCAAAGAAGCTGTCGCGTTTTTTGATGGTGGAAACGATGAATCTATCTAGGTTGAAGATCAACAATCCCCATATTATTCCGAAGAAAATTGCTGAGAAGTAGTTATCGAATACGGTGTAGAGTGCATATGCGGCGGCGATGGTGGCCATAACGGCGGTAAAGAATACGGTGGCGCCAATGCCGGCGTATTTTGTGCGTTCCCCAGGGGAACATTCGTCAAGAATGGCTGTATCTGCGCCGGAGCAGAAGATGAAAAAGCGTTGTAACATAAAGATTTTAGATTGATGAGACTATATAACGCTATTTCTTTCAGAATGTTACAGGGTTTGGAATGTTTAATGAATAATTAATACTGAATACTATAGGGTGATGGGCGGGAGGGTTTATCTTTACGTATACCTTAGGTTGACCTTAAGTAAACCTTAAGTAAACACGGGTGGACCTATACTTTGGGATGGAGAGGTAGCATTGAAAATGCTTTGTTTAGATGGGTAAGCATTGTAAACGCATGGTCAGAGGGTTTTTGGATTTTGACTGTTGTTTTTGGATTAAGGAAGGAGCGTTTTGGAGGGATACACGTTGTAAACTTGTACTAACTGGTATTCAAACACAATTCACATTATAAATTATTAACCCGCCAAGCAGTACTGCAAAGGGTGAAATAAGTTGGAAATAAATAGGTTTGAGCCTATCTGCGCTTTTCATTGAAAAACGGTGGTGTGTTTTTCTTGGCACCATATAAAGTATTATAGATGTTATGACCATAATCCATCCAAAAATTTCAAATGCTATAGGCAGTTTGGAGAAATCTGCGTATAAAATCATTGCTGCTGCTGGGATTAGCCGGATCGTAATTTCAGCATAGTTGATAAAATTGGTGCTTCCGGCTTTTCGCAATACCGATCTTGCTTTTTTAGGCGCAAAAAGCATAAGAAATCCTACTAAAATTATGAAAACTCCGAACAGGATTGTTGTCCATTTTGCCGTAGTTGTTATCATGATTTTCGAGTGTTTAAATTGGCCAAATAATTTGTTTAACGCAGTTTATAGCCTTTTGTCAATTGTTTGTATTGTATAATTTTTTTA
Organism: Aequorivita sp.; assembly: GCA_026646335.1. GTDB lineage: Bacteria > Bacteroidota > Bacteroidia > Flavobacteriales > Flavobacteriaceae > Aequorivita. Next base: position 5,546 of record JAPKFY010000132.1, read on the forward strand.
TTTTTTCAAAATCGGTTATTTCCCCAATTTCATAAAAATAATCTAGTTGCCATTGTTGGGTTTTTTCAGCTTGCTTGTTGGTTGTTGTATCCCAAAAAGGGTAAACCCGAAAACCTCTTTTGCCGTCTTTTTTTTGGGTGGAAATAATTCCTTTGGCTATTAAAACCGATTTTGGGAAAACGAATTGTCCTTTACTGTTTTCCGTATTTACGTTGATAACGAAATGGTGGAAGTTGTCTTTTTCAGAAAATGGCTCCGTGATTCCTTCTTTGTTCCGTTTCCAAAAGGTGACGAACTGCCCCACTTTCTTAGGCGTTATTTTTGCAGTTCTGCATATAACAAGACGCCCATCAATTTGAAGTTGACAGGCGTTGTATTCCTTACTTTCGGGTTCGGTTATAAAGTTTGAAATGTTTAGATCACATTTGTGGTAGATGGCTGTAATGATTTCATGCATCACCTTAAAGTGACTGTTTTACATTTCAATATTAAATTGGCTTATTCACCTCAAACTTTAACCCGCTTTCACTGTCCGTGAAAAACGTTTTGTCACCGCTTTTGGAAATTTTAAGCGTCATTTTTGTGCGGGTAGTGGTGATGGTTTGGGTGCTTGGGTTGTAGCTCCAAGTTGCATTTTTATGTGAAGTGGTGCTATAGGAATAAGCGGTGCCGTTTTGTTGTTTTTCTTTTATCTCAAAACTGTTATCGGCATAAAGGTTTATCACGGCATTGGTCATTGCTGCGGCCATTTTTGGATTGCTGGCGCTGTTTTCAACATTTACCACAAGCCAAGTGCCCGTAACGTCTTTTTGGGTAAGGGATTGGCTTTGCACGGTGGCAGCAATAAGAACGAAGGCGAAGAGGGTGATTAGGTTTTTCATTATGTTATTATTTTAAAGAATTGTTTTGATGTGTTTTTAAACTTTTGTGAAAGATAGGAAATTTTTATGCTTTTTGATGCAGGATTGAAAAGGAAACACGAAACAGGACTAAAGGGAAACAGGACTAAAGGGAGGCAGGACAAATGGTTTGTTAATCATGAAAAAAGCTCCTTTTTAGGGGAGCTTCCATCTTTTTGAGTAATTGTATATGAAAAAAAATACTCTTTGGTTATTTTTAGGGTTGCTTGTTTTTCTTAGGCTTCTAATTCCTCCACTAGGTGTCTTCGTTTCTTTTCGAACCGATATATTTTCACTTGTAGTAATATTACCATTACAAGAAATGAAACGGCTGTAATCAATACTAACATTCCAATTTCACCTTTTACAGAAGATAGATTCCCACCATAAAAAGCAATTTTTCTAAACCCACTTAAAAACTGTGTCAGCGGAATATACTGCGCGATAGCTGTAATTGCCGGTGGGATTGCCATAGTAGGCCAAGTAAAACCACTTAAAATAAAAGCTGGGGTAGAAATAACCATCAAAAGTTCAGTAGCTTTCAACTGACTGGGGATGGCGATGGAAAACAACATTCCAATAGCCATCGAGGCTAGTGTTAATAACGTTGCCAAAACCAACATCGGGAAGTTGAAGACGCTGGCATCTATATTAAAGTAAGGGAAGAACAAACTGACAGCTAACCACATTAGCGGTAGCATCAATAAAAATGGAGCGGCTTTTAACGCGATATGGTAGAGGGACGATTTGCTTTCCTTTACTAAACTTCCGAAATAACCATCTTCAAAATCCCTTGAAAAAACCAAGGCCATTGCCAAGAAAATGATTTGTTGCATACAAAATCCCTTGAAAAAACCAAGGCCATTGCCAAGAAAATGATTTGTTGCATAATTCCACCCAACAAACCAGGCAACATAAAAGTTACATAGTTCCCGGTGGAATTATAGAGTTTGTTGAAGTTGATTTTAAAACTTTCGTAAGAGCTATAAGCTTGGGCGGGGTGCATCCCTTGTTTTTTAAGACCTTCTATTTCCATCCCAGCGTTTAGCGTCATCAAAACAGCTTGAATGTTATTACTGGCGGTATTGGCGTTTAGTATATTGGCCATATTCAAATCCACCCGGATTTCAGGGTGTCTTTTTTGCAAGACGTCGGCTTCAAAATTACTTGGAAGCGTTATCACCGCGGCATATTGCTTAATTGGCATTTCTGCTATGATATTTCCGGTGGAATAGCGCACGTCACTAACTAACAAACCTTCATTATCTCCAAAAGCATCTATGATTTTATCGGTAGTAGGACTCCGGTCTTGATCGATAATAACTATGGGTAGATCCACAACTTTTGCTTGCTGATACACATAGCCAAACAAAAACCCATATAGAATGGGCGCCCCAAAAAATATGGCTAGCAGCACATTGTTTGAAAAAATACGCTTGAATTCAATTCGAAGAAGTCTTATAAATTTATTCATAGATTTAGTTTTTCATTTGACGTAGGACTTAAGAAGAAGGATTGCTTCGCTTTTAAGTATGATTTTTCAGTCTTACGTCTTTTCATCTTAAGTCATTCTCTGTAAAAAGCTTATTGCTTTTTAATCAGCACCGTGGCATTCAAATAAAACGTCATATTCCCAACGTTTTCTGTAGGAACTACTTTCAACTCATAAATGGATTCATCCAATCCATACAACGGTGCCGTACTGGTGATATCTGCATATTTTGCCAACTGGTTTATCGCGATAATTTTTGTTGGAATCTCTTCTTTGGTATAGGGATTCACCAATGTTAGGCTTTGATTCGGTTTGAAATCATATATTTTTGATTCAGGAATGGTAAATCTAAAATATACACTGCTTTTTTTATAGCCATTAAACAAGCTGTACCCTGGAGTTAGTAATTCGCCTTCTTCTAGGCTGATGGTTTCAACGGACATATCTACTGGGGCTATTAGATATTTTTCATCAGCGGCAGAGGCTACTTCTTCCTTGGCACCCAAAGCGCGGTCTAATTGTCCTTGGGCTTGTTCAATTTGTTCAGCACGAGCACCCTTTCGCACTTCCATACGTTTGGCCTCCAAAGCCTCCACTTGTGCTCGTGCCATAGCGAGTTGCATTTTCACCTCATCAAATTGCTGTTGGCTTACCAAGGAATCTTTATACATGTTCTCCAGTCTGTTGTATGATTCTCGGGCGAATTCAAATTGTGCTTTTCCAGAATTCAATTGCTGGTCTATCTGGTTTAACTGTTCTATAGTAGCTCCGTTATATGCCAGATTTAATTGTCCTTGCGCTGAGGTGATCGCGCCTTCGGCTTGCATCATTTTTGCAACAACTTCAGGGATATCGATATAGGCAAGGGTATCTCCTTTTTTGACTTCTTGCCCTTCGACTACATAGATTTTTGAAATTCTTCCGCCTAGCTTGCTGCTAAGCGAGATGGTTTCAAATTTCACTTTTCCTCTTTCTGAGCTTATCTTGTCATTACTGCAAGAGCTTAAAATTAGTAAGGAAACAAGGCCGAATAGTATGGTTTTAGTTAATTTCATTTTAATGTTTTTTAGTATTTGTCACCTTTAGTCCTTCGACTCCGCTCAGGGTAAACTAAACGAAAGGTCATTTTTATAATTTCTTTTGTACTGTTAATATTGTAAAGTCCCTTTGGCGTGAAGCAATTCTGCTACTGCTCTTCGCTGGTCAAAAAAGGATACTTGTAGTTTGAAGTTGGCTTTTTCCAAATCGTTTAATGAGTCCAGGACATCGTTTATCGAGGCTAGATCATTTCTGTATTGTTTGTCTGTAATTTCATAAGTGTCTGTCGCAAGCTCGATCTCCTTTTCTACTATCCTCGCAGCTTGTAACGTGGACTGGTAAGTTTGTTCCGCTTTTACAATACTTAAATCAATCAATTCTTCGGCTTCCTCGATTCGCTCTCTATATATTTGGCTCTCCAATTTTGATTTTTTGGCCATTAAATTTGATTGGTTTCCGTCGAAAACATTCCATTGAACACCTATGCCCACGAACCATTTAGGGTCAAGAAGCGAGAGGTAATCTTCTATGAATTCATAATGTCCTTTTAAGGCGACTTTAGGAATGAAATGGTTTTGTTCCATTTTAGATTTGTAAATCGTTGCCTGTTCTGCTTCTTCTAAAGCTTTTACTTCATTGCGCTTTTCAGTATTGGAAACAGAATTTAAACTGAAAGATTCTAATTCAGGGGTTAACATTCTTAGGTTTTCACGGCTTTCTCCTGTAAGTTGGTTTAAGGCTTCAATTAAGAGTACTTTGTTATGTTCAAACTCTAGTCTTTTCCCCGCCAATTGTTGTTGTGCTAATTCTATTTTCTTGCGCCCGATGGGTATGGCAAGTCCATTCGCTATGGCTTTTCTTACATAATGATCCTGTTCGTTGAGGTATTTTTTCAATTATTTTAAGTGCGAGTTTGTCTTTTTCTGCCATCCCCAAATAGTTGATTGAAGATTCTTTGTGCTTGCTTGCTTTTAGGGCATTGCTGGCTTCGAAACCACTAAAGAGAACCCAATCTAGATCCACCGAGGTTTTTAAAATGTTTTTATCCTGTAGGTTTGGGGTGTCCTGTAATGGAATCCCTTCTGGAAATGGCGCGTTAAAAGGAAGTCCAGCCCCTTCTTTAATCAGTAGTTTTTGTGTGGCAACCAATAGATTTTGCGTGTCTTGGTCAAAAGTGATATCGTCGTTTAAGCGAGTATAGCTTCCATTAAGTGTGACTTTCGGAATAAAAACTGATTTTGCCAGTCGTTGATCTAGTTTAGCTTGTTCCGCTTCAATAGATTTAATATTTATCAGTTGGCTTTTATTAATGCCTTTGTTTATCAGTTCCCTCAGCACAGGATCTAATTGCTGTGAAGAGCTTTCTGTTGAAAAAAGCCCAACCATGCCGATAAGTAGAATATTGAAAAAGCTTTTGTTGATTTTCATTAGTACTATGTTTTTAATTACAGGGCAAAGGTAAGGTGGATGAGATTGGTTTCTTTTGACCTATATCAAAAACTGCTTCAAAGTATTTTCGGCGAAAAGAGGGAGGCAGAAGGTTTTACCGCAAAGTCGCAAAGGACGCAGAGAAGGCAGCCTTATGTCTTTCGTCTTACGTCTTTCAGCGCAGCGGTCTTATATCTTTATTTTCGTATGCGGCTTAGTGTTTCCTGTGTCATTCCAAGATAGGAAGCAATATGGCCTAGCGGCACACGGTAGGAAATATCTGGAAATTCAGCGAGCATATAATCATAGCGTTCGCGGGCGGTCTGAAATTGGATGGCATTTAGTTTGTTGACCACTTTGGTGAGCATTTCAATGGAAACTAATCTTCCCAATTGTTCCATTTTGTGGTATTTTGAAAAGAGCAAATCCATTTTCTCGTTGGAAATTGAATAAACAGTAGAATCCTCCAGGGTTTCCAAATAATATAAACTCGGACTTTGCTGAAAAAAACTATCAACGCTGCTCATAAACTTTCCCACACCAAAAAACCACTGAGTCACTTCTTTGCCATCTTCTTTTAGATAATAGCTTCTACCCATTCCTTTTTCTACAAAGTATAGTTTTTTGCTAATCTGACCTTGCTCGATCAGCATTGTATCCTTAGGCATGTTTTCCTTTTCAAAATGCGAAATAATATCTTGCAGTTCGTCAGGAGAGAAGGGTATTAAAGAAAGCAGAAAATCTGATAGGTTCATATAAGCTACTGAGGGCAACGGATGGTTGTGATTAATATAACCAAATATATCGAAAAATGATGGAGA
>JAPKFY010000133.1 GCA_026646335.1 Aequorivita sp.
ACATCGCGTGCTGCTTCATGTTAGAAAGACAGCTCGTCTTCTTGGCCGCAACCTTGGCCTGTGCGAACACAGGGAACAGGATAGCGGCGAGAATCGCGATGATCGCAATGACGACCAACAGTTCGATGAGCGTAAATGCAGATTTTCGGCTCATAAAAAGAACCTCCGTTTAGTACTGAGTACAAAACGCATTCTACAAGACTTTTGCCAAAAGTGCGAGAGGTTTTTTCATTTTCTGTAATTAAGGTTGGACCTTCCGGTAAATTTAATGTATTAATGAAAACTTCCTGTCCATCAAAGGAGAAACTGTGTAAATACCAGTTGTCAACAAAATATTCTGGAGGTTGAGCAACTGTAATTTGAGCGGTAAGAAGAACTGAAAAAAGAAGTAATATTTTTTTCATAACAAAAAGCTTAATGCTTAATAAATTTCTTCGTAACCTTTCCTTCGAAGGAGGAAATGGTTATAAAATACATGCCAGTATTTAAAGCTGAAACGTCTATTTCCTTTGAAACCAAATTTTTCTTTGAACTTATTATTCTTCCGTTAACATCAGTAATTGAAACAGAATCGAAATTGTTGCTTGCAGATTTAAGAATCAATTTATCTTGGGCGGGATTGGGATAAATCCTTAAATCGGCCAAGCTGTTTTCGGGAGTTGCGAGCAACACGTTCGTGAAGTGGGAGAGAAAACCTGGGGCATATTCCCACTGGAGATAATCATTCCCGTCATTTCCTTCATAAACACTGCTATCCAAAAGCATTCCACCTTGAAGTTCATACAAAGCGTATTCCGCTTGGCCCGGTCCGCAATTACTTTCGTCATTTATAAAATTATGGGGCTGCAAAAGAAACTCATAAAAGTCTCCATTTCCCAAAATAAATTCGCCGCTGATGGTTGCGCAACTTTCAATACCGGTAAACGTAAAATCTGGGCTTATGGTTATTTGGGGTGGATTGGGGCCGCTATAAAAAACAGGATCGCCCATATCTCCTTCCTGCATAAAGAGATACCACGTTTGAAACAACATTGGGTTGGCTATCGGTGCAGGCTCGGTGCTATAAAAGGCTGTATTGTAATTTGCATCCCGTAGCCTTAAAAACTTAAACCCGTTGTTTTCTGAATAATAATAAGTGAGCGTTTTGGGATCGAGATTTGAATTTGTCAAGACATCATAAAAATATAAATCTTCGTAATAACAATTAGGGTCTGTGCAATCATTTAGTGTAACGCCCAGATTGGAAAAGGCAATGGAATTTCCGCTAAAAGTTGCTTCGGCAGAAAGTAAATTTGAAATTCCATTGGCTTCAACAGAATAGTTTCCAGAGTTTTCAGTAATGGTAATGTTTGGATTTTCCCCATTAGGGGTCAGATATTCATTTCCGTTATATAATGATTTCAAGCGGAAGGTTTCGTTCAATAATCCAGCGGGTTGGGAAATTGCAGTGTGAAAGCAAATGAAAGCTACAAGAAGGAGTACTGTTTTTTTCATAATTAAAAAGATTTGGTTTTCTAAAGATACCGAAAAATCCTTTTCAATCGCGAAGCGTTTTCCGTATTTCCCGATTCAAAAAATAACCTGTTACTATAGTTGAAAGTACATCGGCTGCCGGAAAGGAAATCCAAACGCCAAGTTCGCCAAAGTAGTGGGGAAGGATGAAGATTAGCGGAATAAAGAAAAACCCCTGACGCGTTAAGGTGAGCAACAATGCAGGAACGGCTTTCCCGATGGCCTGAAAATACGCCGAGCCAATCAACTGGATTGCAATAATTGGCGTTGCTGCAAAAACCCAGCGCATATAATGTGGTGTTTCCGAAAGGATGTCTTTATCTGTTGTAAATACCGAAACAATGGCTTCGGGAAAAATCATTATTATAGCAAAAATAACGAGTCCCAATCCACCGGCATACAGAATTGCTTTGTTGATACTTTCACGAACGCGCGTAAACTTATGGGCACCATAATTATAGCCTGCAATGGGTAAAAACCCTTGGGTGACACCCAGAACGGGGAAGAGTGCAAACATCAACATCCGGGCAATGATTCCATAGGATGCAACAGAAGCTTCGCCGCCAATATCGAACAGAATGTTGTTCATCAAAAGATAGGTAACGCTAACCACAGCCTGCCGGGCAAGAGTTACAAAGCCTAATGCGGACATTTCTTTAAGAATTGGAAAATCAAGGCCAAAGTGCGGCAAACTGATTTTAAGTTCAGATTTCCCGCTTAGAAAGAAATAAAGCACGTACCCAAAACTCAATCCGTAAGAAATAGTAGTTGCCCACGCCGCACCTGCCATTCCCAAATCCATTAGATTGATGAAGATATAATCTAAAACAAGGTTTCCGATGGAAGGGATAATCATTGCAATCATCGCGAATTTGGGTTTCCCTTCGGCACGGATTACGTTGTTGCCCATCATACTGAGCGCCAAAAGCGGAACGCCATAAAGCACGATACGGTAATAGATTTTTGCGGGTTCGAAAATATCTCCCTTTCCACCGAAAGCGGGAATCAGTTCATTGATAAAAAACAACCCAAAAACCACCATTGCGGTGGTAAGCAAGAGCGTTAAGGTAATTTGGTTTCCGAAAGTTTTCAACGCGCGCTCTTTATTGCCAGCCCCCAAAGAACGCGAAATCACGGAAGAACCGCCAATGCCAATGGCCATTCCAAGTGCTGCGATAAAAAACGAAACCGGCAACACAACATTTATGGCGGCAATGGCGATGGAGCCAATCCAATTTCCCACAAAAATAGTATCCACCAAAATATTCAGCGACATCACCAAAATCCCGATGGAGGCGGGCACGGCTTGTTTTATCAATAAACTTCCAATGGAATCTGTTCCAAGGGCGGCTGATTGGTTTGGTTTCATTTACTTAGTAATCTAAATTTTAAGACGCAGTATCATTTTGAACGAACCGCAGTTCCCCCTTCGGGGGTTAGGGGGCTGCTATTGCAGTTTTCACATCAACAATGCGCCATGTATCGATCCAACCAGTTAGGACTTCGGCCCAATCGTCGCGGTCGTTCAGGCAGGGAATTACAGTAAATTCCTTTCCGCCGGCTTCGTGGAAAATTTCTTGGCCTTCCATCGCAATTTCTTCCAAAGTTTCTAAGCAATCGCTTACAAAAGCAGGAGTTACGATCGCCATTTTTTTGGTTCCCTCAAGTGCTAAACGTTCTATTGTTCTGTCGGTTGGCGGCTTCAGCCATGGATCAAACCCCAAACGCGATTGAAAGGCATTGGAATAGGTGCCAGGTTTTAAATTCAGCTTTTCGGCGACCAAAGCAGTAGTCTTAAAACATTGATGACGGTAGCAAAACTGATGGGCTGGCGAATTTGTTACACAACAACTTCCGTCTATTTTACAGTGGCTCTTCGTTATGTCGCGCTTATAGATATGTCTTTCCGGAACGCCGTGATAGCTGAACAAAAGATGTTCATAGTCCAGGTTTTTCAGTTTTTCGGCTATGCTTTTTGAGAGTACTTCAATATATTCCGGTTTGCTGTAAAATGCAGGAAGCGAAGTAATTTCTAGATGCGGAAAGAATTCGTTTTTGAGCTCTTCCACTTTCACATCAATGGTTTCAGTAGTTGCCATTGCAAATTGCGGGTATAGTGGAATAGTAAGAATTTCATCCACCCCTTGATCCACCAATTCCTGCAGGCCTTTTTTCAAGGTCATACTTCCGTAGCGCATTGCCAAAGCAACTGGGACGGTTGTTTTTTCCTGTATTTTTTTCTGAAGTCTTTCTGAAATCACAATCAAAGGCGAACCTTCGTCCCACCAGATTTTTTGATAGGCCTCGGCAGACTTTTTTGGTCGTGTATTCAAAATAATTCCTCTTACAATAAAGGAACGCAGCCAGAACGGCACGTCAATAACCCGAGGATCCATCAGGAATTCATCGAGATATTTTTTAACGTCTTTTGGATTGGTACTGTCCGGCGAACCGAGATTTACGAGGAGGACTCCTTTTTTCATTTTTTAAATTTGATTTGCAAAGGTAACAAGTGAATATTGAAAGGATTTTAAATATTTACAAAAGTTAACCTCCTTGGAATTTGGAATTTGTTTTTTGGGCATGCATTTATGCATTCAACCCCATCAAAAATTTCTTAGGTGTTGTGCCAAACCTCTTTTTAAAGGCAGCAATAAAATGGCTTGAGGTGCTATAACCCACTTTCAATCCAACCTCATTAACGTTGTGGGAACCGGTTGCCAAAAGTTGCCGCGCAACCTCCATTTTATAGTCAAACAAAAAGCTAAACACCGAATCGCCGTAAACTTGTTTGAAACCTTCCTTTAATCGGTTTATCGGTAAGTTAATTTCGTCTGCCAATTCCTGTAAAGTTGGCGGCTCTGCCATTCTTGCAATCATAATCTGCTTCGCCTTTTTTATTTTTGAAACATTGTCTTCATCAGCCAGGAAAGGGCATTGTTCCACATCGGCATCGGCGGGTCTGTTGAAATATAGGCTCAATAACTCATAGGCCTTCGCCTTAAAATAGAGTGGTTTTATAGTGGGGTGTAGGTTATAATTCATCAATTGGTTCAGCACAATTGCCATGGAAGGCGAAACGCGGGCATCTTTATAATATTTTCGGTCTTTGTTTTCGTCGCTCAAAAAAGTGATATAATTCGCTTCAGTTGAAAAAAGACTGTGAAATTTATTGATAGGGAGCAATACCGAAAGCACCCAAGACTGTGGGTTTAGTGCCAGATCCAATGGTAAATCTCGCTGCGGATTATAAAGCAACAATGAATTCCCTTCCTGAATGGGCAGCTTATAATTCCCTTCATTAAAAACAAAGGAAGCCGAACCTTTTATGCAGAAATGAAACTGGATGAAATTGGTGCTTACCTCTCGCTTAAAAGTTTGATTTTCATTCGTTTCGTTATTGAATTTCAAAATGAAAAACCCCGGTTCAATTGTGGTTTCTTCATAGAAACTTTGAGCGACATTTTTGTGAGAATCCATAGTGTTTTTAAAATGGTTTTATTTAGAACAGTTCTAAATAAATCCGTGTTAATCTTGTTTGGAAACCGCAAATTTAGGGGTAAAGTATGATAAATGTCATATTTAGACCATTTTTAACAGACATCGACATAAAAGATACCGCTGGCGTTATTTTTTAAAAAACAATGCGCTTACATTTGCTCCTGTTTTATATGGAAAACTTGAAAACATATTCTGGGGAATCACTCGAAGGCAATTTTTACGCCATCGGTCTCAACTACAAAAAAGCGGATGCCGAAATCCGTGGCCACTTTAGTATAAATGATTTTGCGAAAGAAAAAATATTATTGCAGGCCAAAGCAGATGGAATTCCTTCACTTACCGTAATTTCCACGTGTAACCGAACCGAACTTTACGGTTTTGCACAGCATCCTTACCAAATTATAAAATTGCTTTGCGAACATACCAACGGTACCGTCGAAGAATTTGAGAAAGTAGCCTATATTTATAAAAACCACGATGCTGTCTCGCATCTTTTTACAGTAGGTACTGGTCTTGACAGCCAGATTTTGGGGGATTTTGAAATCATCAGTCAGTTGCGAAACGCTTTCCGCGCGTCAAAAAAACACGAAATGATCAATCCGTTTATGGAACGCCTTGCCAATGCGGTTATTCAAGCCAGCAAGCGCATAAAGAATGAAACGGGAATTTCTTCTGGCGCAACATCAGTAAGTTTTGCGGCGGTTCAGTATATTATGGCACGCGTGCCGAATATTTCCGAAAAAAATCTCTTGCTTTTTGGAACCGGGAAAATAGGCAGAAACACTTGTGAAAACCTCATTAAGCACACCAAAAACAACCATATAACGCTTATAAATCGCACCAAGGAAAAGGCTGAAAAAGTTGCTGGCAAATTCAATTTGATTGTTAAGGATTACGCAGATATCCAAAGCGAAATTGCCCAAACCGATGTACTTATCGTAGCAACCGGCGCACAACAGCCAACAATTTCAAAAGAACTTTTATATCTAAAAAGGCCATTGCTTATTTTGGATCTTTCAATTCCCAAAAACGTTTCTGAGGATGTTTTGGAAAATGATTTGGTTACCTTGGTACATATGGACCATCTTTCTGCGGTAACGGACAATACCTTGGAGCAACGCGCGGCACAACTTCCATTGGCGAAAAAAATTATTGCTGAAATAGAAAAGGAATTTAAACAATGGGCAGACAATCGAAGATTTGCGCCTACTATTAAGGCCTTGAAGAATAAACTTGCTGAAATTAAAGCTGCGGAAATTGATAATCAACGCAAAAAAATTACAGATTTCAACGAGGATCAAGCCGAAATAATCAGCGACAGACTCATTCAAAAAATAACCACACATTTCGCCAACCACCTTAAAGGCGAAGAAGGCTCCGCCGAAAGTATAGAACTCATCCGACGGGTTTTCCAACTTGAAACTGCCTAATCTTGAAAAAAATAATCCGAATTGGCACCCGCGACAGTGAACTTGCACTTTGGCAAGCCAACACTGTAAAATCCAAACTTGAAAATTTAGGATATACCACTCAATTGGTCCCCGTTAAATCTGAAGGCGATTTAGTTTTGGACAAACCTCTTTACGAAATGGGCATCACAGGGATTTTTACAAAAACCTTGGATGTTGCTATGATAACCGGAACCGTAGATATAGCCGTGCACAGTATGAAAGACGTGCCCACACAATTGCCAAATGGGATTGTGCAAACTGCAGTTTTGGAGCGTGCATCTTCTGAAGATATTTTGGTGACAAATGGTAAAATTAACTTTGAAAAACCTTGTACGATAGCCACCGGAAGTTTACGCAGACAGGCGCAATGGCTAAACCGTTTTCCACATCATAAAGTTGTGGATTTACGTGGAAACGTAAACACACGTCTTCAAAAATTGAAGGATAACAATTGGCAGGGCGCCATTTTTGCAAAAGCTGGACTGGAACGCCTGGGGTTTCTCAAAAATACAACAGTGGAAAGCCCCTCGTTTGGAGGGTTTGGGGAGGCTTTAGCTTGGATGCTTCCTGCGCCGGCACAGGGTGCAATGGTAATTGTGGCTTTGGAAAATGATGAATTTTGCAAAGAAGCCACTTCAAAATTGAATGATTCCCCTTCCGAGATATGTACACGTATAGAGCGCGAATTTTTACGAACTTTGGAAGGTGGC
>JAPKFY010000134.1 GCA_026646335.1 Aequorivita sp.
AGACCACACGGTTCATTAAATAAAATGAAACCAACAGAATTTGAAACTTATGTTGATAGCTTAACCGATCAGCATAAACCGAAATATAAGATAAACTATTAACCAGAAAAAAGGCAACCTTATTCAGGCATGCTCAAACCACAAACCACAAATCACAAACCACAAACCATAAACCACAAATTTCTTTATCTCGATTTTCTTTTTTCAATAATTGCGGAAAAAATCTTTCTTAGTTCATCCGCTTCATTAATTAATTCAACCAATTTAATATCATATTGGTCATTAAAGTCATTTTGCAGCAATTTTAACCAAAGAAGCGATTCTTTTGCTTCCTTTCTGCAGATTTTAATTCTAAAATCAAAATCTTTATCACTTACATGTTCATTTGATTCAATATAGTTAGCCGCTACAGACCCTGAAGATCTAATTAGTTGTTTTCCATCTTCAATATTTGCAATACTTTTCTGAAATGAATAAACTAACTTTCGAACGGATTTTGCAAACAAGTATGTTCTAATTTCCAAATCATAAGGTTTTTCCATAAATGAATTTTTCTTATATCTTTCTTTTGTTATTTGTGATTTTTTTTTGGATTTCTTATTTAAACACCGAGTTTGGAAAAACAACAACACTCTCAAAGCCATTTTCACCCATTGAAGCTAGCCCGAAGAATGAGTTGTCTATCACAATTCCTTCCAAAGTAAATTCTGAAACATCACCAACGTAACGGCTGTGGTCCCAATTAGGGGAGGTTGTATCCCGCCAATATATTTTATAGCCGATTGCGCCCTCAACTTTGTCCCATTTCAATTTTGCGGAAGCTTCCACAACGCCACCAATGGCGACATTTTTTGGTTCGGGTGGGGCAGAGGCGATGCTTGCTAAATTTATTGCGTTTACGGCAGTCAGTTTTGCGGCATAATCAAAGTTTACAAATTCCAGTTTGTCGCCGTATTCAATGCCGTTTTCTGTGCGAATGTCTTGATGCTGTTGGTTGTAGTTTTCGTGCGCTTCCATTATGCGGATTCCTGCCCAACCTAGATCATTGAAAGGGCGGTGATGGCCGCCACGGCCAAAACGATCCAATCTATAAACCATTATCGGGTTCATTTCAGGCATATTTTTTTTTGTGGTTTTATAAACGTAGCGGGCAAGCTGACGGGAAACGCCATCAACTTCGCCTCCGTAAAACCTTCGCATTTGGCGTTCACGCTCTGTTTCAGTTGGAGGAACGGGTTCGCTGAAAATCCTGAAATCGCGATTGCTGATTACACCATCTACGCCTTGTATGTTCCCAATCATATCATTATTGAAAACCCCGATGATTTCCCAACCGTTCTTTTTTGCGTATTCCGCAAAACCTTTTCCTCCGAAAAGCCCTTGTTCCTCACCGCTCAATCCTAAATAAACAATGCTGTTTTCAAATTTGTATTTTGAAAGCACGCGAGCCGCTTCAATGGCTCCCGCCATACCGCTGGCGTTATCATTGGCACCTGGAGCGTCTTTTGTGAAATCACTGCCATCGCTATTGCGCGAATCGATGTCGCCACTCATAATGATGTAACGGTTGGGGTATTTTGTGCCTTTTTGAACTGCTACAACATTAACAATCCAAGTATCTTGTGGAATGCGGTCATTGCCATCTGCTTTTACAAAATCCTTTTGATAAAAAACATTTAGGCAATTATTGCAGTCTTTTGAAATGGTCTCAAATTCATTCTTAATCCATCTTCGGGCTGCGCCAATGCCGCGGGTATTGCTAATGGTGTCGCTAAAAGTGTTGCGCGTGCCGAAATTGGCCAAAGTTGTTATATCTGCTTCTATTCTTACTGAAGAAACCGAATTAATAATTTCGTAGATTTTTTGATCGGTTTGGGAAAACAAGGAAAACGAAATGCTGAATATAAAAAACAAAAGAAGGCTTTTCATTTAAAGGAATTTTTGTTTAAAAATACCAAAAAGAAAAGCAAAGACCTACAAGGTTGAAAAAAACCTTGCTTGTCATATCATTTTTATTAATGAGGAAAATTAAATTTTATACAAACTAATAGGGATAGGCTTCATAATTTGTGTTTTTTTTCAGACCATGAGGGTTTGGATCGGTATTGCTGAAGTTATGGGGAGTTGATTCATAGGGATATTGCCAATTGCCGGGATTGGTTACCACAAAATGCAAATGCGGATATCCTGCCAAGCCTGTAGCACCACTCTTGCCGATAGTGTCGCCTTTTGAGACTATTTTTCCTATATCAACCAAGGCACCATTTTTTGTCAAGTGCATATATTGTGCAAAAGAGCCATCTTCGTGTTTTATGACCACCAAATTATTTGGGAATTGATAATCGGCTCCGCTTTCCTCAACTTGAACCACTGTTCCGGAACGGGATGCGGTGATCAATGACCCAATCTCCATATTGAAATCTGTTGCAAATTGGTCTGGCTCGCCTTTACTGTGGTAAGACCCGCTGCATTGACTTAAATCCGTTCTATAGGTTTTGCCCACGGGATAGGGAAGTACGTATGTTGAAGTTTTCCAATCGGGGTAAGAAACGTTTGGGCAACCTACGTTATCGGAACCGGTGTTGGTTTCGTTATTGTTTTGATTTTCTGCGAATGTGTTTTTATACTCTGAATTGTCTGAACAATCAAGTATGAGCAACATAATGGGAATGAACAAAGCAACTATTTTCATGAGCTTATAGTATTTTGTTAAATGTAGCCACCCATAATTTGAATGAGCTTTAAATAAACCATTTTTCAGTAAATAATAATTATATTTAAGCAATTTGGCTTTAACGATCCATATTTTTGAAAGGTGGAAATACTCCGGGTTTTAATATTTTTTTATTGCTTTCTGGGAATATTTATTTCTGGAGGATTGTTCTTTTATAAACGAAGTGTTGCAAATATTTCCTTGGCTTTGTTTATACTTTTTTTCACCTTGGAGCAACTGGACTTCCTTTATACCACAAGCCCTTTACTGGAACAATACCCTCAATATTTTTTGATTATTTACCCCATGTGTTTTTTGTTTGGCCCTACGCTTTGGATCCATTTTAAATATGTGAAAAATGCTGAGGAGAAATTTCATTTTTGGGAGTTGGCCCATCTCATCCCATTTCTGCTTTTTATTTTGGTTTTTTTGTTCCCATTGTTCAGGTTTTCGGGAGCTGAAAGATTAGCGTACTCCCAATCTAATTTTATGGAGAAGATGATGCCTCTGAATTACTTACGCACCACCCATGTAAGTCTGTATGGGGTGGTTATGGTTTATTTTATTTTAAAAGAGAAGGTGTATAAAATTAAAAAACAGGGCATTTATCTCACCTTGATTGTGGCAATTTACTTTGTTTCCGCCATGTTGCAGAGTTACCTTACATCATTTGCAGACAGCTATCGCCAGTTTGTAATCTACTTTTTTCTGGCTTCCACCATAATTTTGATTTCTGGGTTTATACTTTATGCATATCCGAATATTTTGCAACAAATCCATCAGAAATATTTCAGCAGTAATTTAAACGACAAGGAGAGAAAACGAATTGCCTCAAAAATAGAACAATTGGATGTCGAGGAAAGATTCTTTTTAAACAGCGAGATCGACCTCAAAAGTTTTTGCGAAATGATAGGCGAGCGGCCCCATTATGTCTCACAGGTTTTTTCAGAGGAATTCGCTACTTCATTTTCAAATTTCATCAATGAAAAAAGGGTCGATTATGCAAAAAAGATGTTGCAAGACCCCGAATTCGACAATCTGAAAATACTGGCCATCGCTTTTGATTCCGGCTTTAACAACAACGTAACTTTCAACAAGGCTTTTGTGAAATTTTGCGGAATGACCCCAGGCAAATTCAGAAAGCAATCCCGTAAAAAAAGCTAATTGATTTCTGCGACCAAGGCTAGTTTCTTTTCGTTGGGACTAATTGCCATTCGGGTTATGTTTTTTATTCCGTATTCTTCTAAAGATGCAACTCTGGTCCATTCCGCCTCGCCGAGTGTGTCATACAAATAGAGCTTGTTGCCGCTACCAACGAGAATTTGTGTGTCGTTGATCCAAACGCAATCCTGAATACCGATTGGTAACTCACAAATAAAGAAACTTTCATAGGAATTCATATCCAATAGATATAAATCCAAATTGCCTTCTTCGTTTACCAATGAATAGCTTATTGAATTGGTTTTTGGAACTTTTTGAAGGGAACGGCCGGCATTGTAAAACAAGGTGTCGGCAGTTTTTGAAACTAAATTGATCAATACCAAATCCATTTTGTCGCCATCCAAAACTGTGGCGAGCATTTTATTATCGTTGTAGAAAGCAAAGTATGCAACTTGCAAATCTTTAATTATTTCTGAAGAAGTACCTGTTTTGGAGCTGTAACGATACAACCGTTGCAAACCGTCTTTGTCCAGTCTAACCGCAGCCACATCATCATTTGAAGGGAATTTTTGGGGAGAATATTCGCCGCCTTCGGTTTTTTGATTGACCCATCTTTGAAGTTTTGACGTCAAGTTATATTCTGAAATATCTGTCTGCCCATCATTGTTGCCCGCAAAAACTAACGTTTCATTCGAAATGAAAGAGGGTTGATTGTCATAACCTTCATTGTTTGAAATATTTCGGGCATTTAATAATTCTAAGCCTTCATAAGCAGGCGCAATATCAAAAACATAGACTTCGGTGTTGCTTTGTGAGAAAGTAAAATGGGTTGTAAGGGTGATAAACAGGAAAAGGATTTTTTTCATTATAAAGTAGTTTTTCTTCAAAAATAGCAAACTCTGCGCCATAAATTTCAGTATTAAGCAATGGGCACGCAGTATTCGGTAAAATGAATTATTCAACATTAAGAATGGAAGTTGCATGGATAGGAATCCCGCTGTTAGAAATCCCTTCAACTTCAATTTGAAAACGGCCTTTATCGTCACTGGTATAAAAATAAACTGTTGCACTTTTATCATCTTCAGTAACAATATTTGGATGCCAATAGAGCGTTG
The DNA here is from genome assembly GCA_026646335.1 of Aequorivita sp. Taxonomy (GTDB): domain Bacteria; phylum Bacteroidota; class Bacteroidia; order Flavobacteriales; family Flavobacteriaceae; genus Aequorivita. The sequence goes on from JAPKFY010000134.1 coordinate 4,990, forward strand.
TTCGATTATCTGTCCTACTTGAATTTCGATCTTCAAAGGAATAGTCTGGCGCGTAAAATTCGCGAGCACTGTAAAAACCATTGAGTATAAAGCTGATGGAGCCACCTTTCCTGTTAGTGATTTTTGAATTGTCGACGTGCCTTGAACCTTGTTTGGTATAAATTGCAATAACCCCGCCAGCTGCTAAAGCAAAATTTGCTGATGAATGACCCACATTCCGAACATCTATAAAATCAATATTTGCCTGCGAAATGGAACGCATAATAGGTAAAGTCACTTTAATTCCATCTAAATAATATTCGGGATCAAGACCTCTTAAGGTTATAACTACATCCTGCGAAGTTTCTGCATCGTATTTTTTGCCGATTCTAATACCTGGAAGATTTGCTATTAATTCCATAAAATCACCTCCTCCGTGCATTCCAAAATCATCTACAATAATTCTATACGATGGTTCTAAAGCACCTTGCGTTCTTCTTTTTCTTTTGATTTCGTCAATTTCTTCTTTTGTGATTCTTGTAGTTTTTATGTTTACTTCGTCCAATAATTCTCTGTCTTTATCAAATTTAAAATTTGTTGCCACAATTTTTTTTGCTTTTTCCTTATAAGCTTCCACTGTTGGCGATTCTTGCCTGAATGTCGCGATTGTATTGTATGACTCTATTTCAGGTGCTTGGATTGAGGGCCTGAGTTTAATATTGGTGTCAGTATAATTTGGCTGTTCTGAAGATAACCGCTCTCCAGCTTGTAGAAGCACACCTATTTCATCATTGAATATATAGGGTCCATATGAAAAAAAACCGTTCTCATCTGTGTTCTGGGTTTCTTGAACAAACCCATCTTTTCTGAAAGTGAGTTTGGTTTCGGAAAGTTTAGTTTTAAAAGGAGTGGTTGAACTTATTGTATTGCCTTTAATATAGATTCCGTCTTCGGGTTTAAATTCTTGAAAGAGACTATTTTTCGAAAACTCTTGCCACGTAAAACGCCTCCATCCGTGGGTTAACATGATTAAATCAAGCAATTGGGATTTTTTAATTTCATCACCACTTTGGAAAAAATAATTTGGAGATTTAATCTTGCCCCTTAAATCTGAGTTTAATAAAAAATAGGTTTTTATATTTTCTGCGTTGTTATTCGGTTTTATTAATTCGGCGTCTGTTACTGAAAGTGAAAGATTGCTGGGAATTATTTTTCCGAATTTATCCGTCACTTCAATTTCTAAGTTTACGCGCTCGCGCACACCTATTGTTGCTATATTTTTCTTTTTGACGGATATGGAAATGCTTTCTTCCTTTTTAATATATACCAATCGTTCCGCAACAGGTTGTTGGGATTGGTCGAAAAACACAATATTTAATACTCCTTCTATTAAATCTTCTTTTGGAATTTTTACCAATATTGCGTCCGTATTTTTTTCATGTGAATAATCAAAAGCTGCCAAACCTCTTTGATGCCCAATGAGCAATGTATTTTTAAAGCCTTCAGGTTTGTTGGTCGTAAGGTTTATTACCACTTCATTTTCAGTCAATGAAGTATTCATTACGTATCCTTCTGAAAGTGGTTTAGGTAAGGAGTACACCAAGTCTTCATCGCCAGAGGTAATAACGGCGTGGTATTCTTTGCCAGGTTCTGGCTTTAAATTGAAGTAGCCAAGACCAAACTCAAAGGTTTTGAAATCTGTAATTTTATTTCCTTGTGCGTCTTCTATGATTCCCACAATGGGACTGGCATCAAGATCGGCATCTTTTATTTTTATTGCTACTTTATTATTGATTCCATTCACTAGATAACCTCCTTCGGGATAAAAACCGATATCT
>JAPKFY010000135.1 GCA_026646335.1 Aequorivita sp.
TGTTTCCCACGATGTTCCAGTGGAAATTTCGAAGTTTTTGATAGTATAAATGATAATCAGCCAAAAGTACGTTTAGTTCTTTTGCTGTGGTTGTAGTTTTCTTTTTATCAAGGTTTAAATAGCCCATAATAGTCTGTTTTTAAAGGTTTCCCCAAAGATAGCCAATAGCCTGTTGAAGAACAATTATGCAAGAGGGTTTAGCCTTTATTTAACGATTGATAGTTTATAGCCAAACTTAAAAATCCAAAACCAATCCCCTAGGGCTTTTCTTGTATTTATTGTACCTTTCCGCCCGAAACAAAACCTACCTATGCAAACTCTTTTAGCGACTGCAATAAAAGCTGCTTTGGAAGCCGGAGCGGAAATTCTGAAAGTTTATGAGACCCATTTCAACGTTGAGGTCAAGGATGACAAATCGCCATTGACCCAAGCAGATAAAAATGCCAATGCAGTTATAAATCGTTATTTAAAAACCACCGGAATCCCAATTATCAGTGAAGAAAACCGACAACTCGATTATTCGGAACGGAAAGATTGGACCCGATGTTGGATCGTGGACCCACTGGACGGCACCAAGGAATTTATAAAGCGCAATGGCGAATTTACCGTAAATATTGCGCTCGTTGATAATGGCGCCCCAGTTATAGGTGTCATTTATGTTCCCGTTTCAAAGGAGCTCTATTTTACCTGCCTGCCGGCAGGCACGGCTTCAGAAGACGGAAAAACCTCAAAAAAAATAATTGTTTCTTGCGTCTCCGCTGAAGCTTCGAGCGGCACACGGACAGAAGAAATTTCGGTTGAAGAAATATTTGAAAAGGCAGAAATAATCAAACCATCCGCAATCACTTCCGAAGTAAAAATTGTTGGCAGCCGTTCGCATCTGAATGAGGAAACCAAAAATTTTATTTCAGAAATTGAAAAGGGAAATAAAGTAGAAATCGTTTCGAAAGGAAGTTCCCTAAAATTCTGTTTGGTGGCCGAAGGGTTGGCACACATTTATCCGCGATATGCCCCCACAATGGAGTGGGATACTGCTGCAGGCCACGCCATTTGCAAAGCGGTTGGCGTTGAAGTGATTGACCAGACCACTGGAAAACCGATGCAATATAACAAACCAAACTTGCTGAACAACTATTTTGTGGTAAAAGCCTAATGAGAGACCAATCCCGAAAAAGGCACATAGCCAAATCCGTAACTTGGCGAATCGTTGGCACGCTGGACACCATTTTGTTGTCATGGCTTATCACGGGCAATCCTTGGACGGGACTTAAAATCGGTTTGGCAGAAGTAGTTACAAAAATGCTTTTGTACTATTTTCACGAACGGGTTTGGTTTAAAATCAATCTTTCAAAAAAAGGAATTATTCGTGAAAGCCGAAAGCGTCACATAGCCAAAACCATTACTTGGCGCGGGGTTGGAACAATAGACACCATGTTGCTTTCCTGGATAATTACCGGAAACCCAATGACGGGGCTCAAGATTGGGCTATCAGAACTTTTAACAAAAATGATTTTATATTATCTTCACGAACGCGTTTGGTATCGCACCAATTATGGTTTGCCAAACAGAAAATAGTTTTTTATGGAAGAGAACACAATTCCGCATAGTTTTAGCATTTTGCAAGAGCAACGGAGCAAATTAAAAAAACACAAACCTTTGTTGGTTTGGTTTACGGGTCTTTCAGGTTCGGGAAAATCCACGATTGCAAACGCACTTGAAAAAGCGTTATTTGAAAGAGAGATCCACACGTATTTATTGGATGGGGACAACGTCCGAAAAGGATTGAACAACAACCTTTCCTTTTCCCCAGAGGACAGAACAGAAAACATCCGCCGCATTGCCGAAGTTGCGAATTTAATGATTGACGCTGGTTTGGTCGTGATAGCCTCTTTCGTTTCACCTTATCGCGAAGACCGTGAAAATGTAAAACGGATTGCAGGTTATGCTAATTTTGTGGAAGTTTTTGTAAACACCCCCATTGAAGAATGCGAACGCCGTGATGTTAAAGGACTTTATGCAAAAGCCCGCGCTGGGGAAATAAAAAACTTTACAGGAGTGAACGCACCGTATGAAGCGCCCATGGCGCCGGATGTTGAGATTGATACGTCGATGGTTACTGTGGAAGAAGCGGTGGCTTTAATTATTGCCCAAATTGAAAAAAGATTAAAGAGAAAAGAATAAAGAAGATCGACTTCCCCTTTGAAGGGGGCTGGGGGGATGTTTACGAATCCCAAATTAACGAATTAACGAACAAAGCAATGAGCAAGTATTATTTAAATTATTTGGACGAACTGGAATCTGAAGCCATTTATATCCTTCGGGAAGTATGGGCGCAGTTTCAAAATCCCGTGATATTATTTTCTGGGGGAAAGGATTCAATTCTTGTAACGCATTTGGCGAAGAAAGCCTTTTATCCTTCCAAAATTCCCTTTCCATTAATGCATGTTGATACAGGGCATAATTTTCCTGAGACCATTCAGTTTCGCGATGATTTGATAAAGGAATTGGGAGTACAGCTTATCGTGGGTTCTGTTCAAGAATCTATTGATAATGGAAGAGTTGCTGAGGAAAAAGGGAAGAACGCTACGCGAAATGCACTTCAGATAACAACCTTGCTAGACGCCATAGAAAGCAACAAAGTAGATTGCGCTATTGGGGGTGGAAGGCGTGATGAGGAGAAGGCCCGAGCTAAAGAGCGGTTCTTTTCACACCGGGACGATTTTGGGCAGTGGGACCCAAAAAACCAACGCCCAGAACTTTGGAATTTACTAAACGGAAAACATTTTGAAGGGGAACATTTCCGTGCATTCCCAATAAGTAATTGGACCGAAATGGACGTTTGGAATTATATTAAGCGCGAAGACATTAAAATCCCTTCGCTGTATTTGGCCCACCAACGTGAGGTGGTTTGGCGAAATGATTCGTGGATTCCTGTTTCGGAACATTTAAAATTGGAAGAAAACGAAAAAATTGAAACCAAGAAAATTCGATTTAGAACCTTGGGAGATATTACCATTACTGGCGGTATAGAATCTGAAGCCGATACTTTGGAGAAAATTGCTATAGAAGTTGCTGCCATGCGAATGACGGAAAGGGGAAATCGTTCAGACGATAAACGCTCGGAAACGGCTATGGAGGACAGGAAGAAGCAGGGGTATTTTTAATTGGTGAATTTGTGAATTTGTGAGTCTGTGAATTAGTGAATTAGTGAAAATTTATGAAATCACATAATGATTTAAGAGTATATCAAGAATCTATGGATTTGGTGACTGAAATTTATATGGTCACCAATAATTTTCCCGATTTAGAAAAATTTGGGCTCACGAGTCAAATCCGTCGTGCATCAGTATCCATTCCATCAAATATTGCTGAAGGGGCAGCGCGGGAATCAAAGAAGGAATTTAAAAGATTTTTATATATCGGACTTGGCGCAGCCTCTGAATTAGAAACTCAAATTGAAATATCTAATAGATTAGGTTTTATTGATGATTCAAAAACATTAAAAGACAAAATATTTTACATTAAGAGAATGCTTATGAAACTCATCCAAACCCTAAAGGATTAAAATGTTAACGGGTGAATAAGTGAGTATGTGAATAAGGGAATCTGTGAATAAGTGAGTATGTGAATAAGTGAGTATGTGAATAAGTGTATTAACTAATATAAACTCACAAACTCACAAACTCACAGACTCACAGACTCACAAACTCACAAACTCACAGACTCACAGACTCACAGACACACAAATTTACAAACTCACAAAAAATGGCAATAGACAACAATCAATTATTACGATTTACAACAGCTGGAAGTGTTGATGACGGGAAAAGCACCTTAATTGGAAGATTGCTTTACGATTCAAAGTCAATTTTTGAGGACCAATTGACTGCTGTTGAAAATACAAGCAAGAAAAAAGGACATGACAATATTGACCTTGCCATGTTTACTGACGGCTTAAAAGAGGAGCGGGAGCAGGGCATTACCATTGATGTGGCGTATCGGTATTTTACGACGCCTAAAAGAAAATTTATAATTGCTGATACTCCAGGACATATTCAATACACGCGCAATATGATTACGGGAGCTTCCACCGCCAATGCGGCCATCATCTTGGTGGATGCCAGGCATGGAGTTATAGAGCAGACCAAGAGACACTCCTATATTGCTTCGCTTTTGCAAATACCACATTTAATTGTGTGTATTAACAAAATGGATCTCGTGAACTACGATGAGTCCGTATATGACGATATTGTGGATCAATATGAAAATTTGTCTTCCAAACTTGTTATTCAAGATATTACCTATATACCAATTAGCGCACTACATGGCGACAACGTAGTTAATCGTTCTGAAAATATGGAATGGTACAAGGGCGCGGCTTTGTTATATACGCTGGAAACATTGCATATTAGTAATGACCTCAATAAAATTGACGCGCGTTTTCCGGTGCAAACGGTAATTCGTCCGCAAAGAGAAGGATTTATAGACTACCGTGGTTATGCTGGCCGAATAGCCAGTGGGGTATTCAGAAAAGGGGATTCAGTGGTTGCACTTCCATCAGGGTTTAGCTCAAAGATAAAAAGCATAAACACCTTTGATCAGGAGTTTGATGAGGCTTATGTACCGATGTCTGTTTCCATAACCTTGGAAGATGATATAGATGTTAGTAGAGGCGATATGATTGTTAGAACCAACAATAGGCCGGAAACTTCACAGGAATTTGACGTAATGCTTTGTTGGATGAGCAGTAAGGCATCCCAGCCGAGGGCAAAATATACCGTTTGCCATACGGAAAATTTGCAAAAAGCGATGATAAAGAATGTTTTGTACAAAGTGGATATCAATACTTATGATCGTATTAAGGACCAAGAAACCTTTGAGATGAATGATATAGGCCGTGTAACCATCAGAACCACAAAGCCTTTGATGATAGATTCCTATGGCACCAACCGTACTACTGGAAGTATTATCTTGATCGACGACAATACCAATGAGACTGTTGCGGCGGGGATGATTGTATAGATTCAAAACACTTCTTCGATAAAAGAACAAAAATTCCCCACAAAATACCTTTTTTGGGGAATTTTGTATTCTTTAATTACGAAATACCAAAATGAGCGTGGTATCTTTGCGAACTCTAAAAGACGACCGATTTTTTTAGGTTTAAGAACTTCAGATTGAAAAAGTATTTCAACATTTTAAAAGGAAAAGACGCAAAGGTTTTGTTGGAAAATTTTCTTTCCCTTTCCGCATTGCAGTTGGTAGGGATGCTTTTGCCGTTGATTACTTTGCCTTATTTGCTCAGAGTTTTAGGGTTTTCAAATTACGGGATTGTTATTTTGGCGGCATCACTGGTGGCCTATTTTCAATCTATTACAGATTACAGCTTCAAGATTACCGCTACACGCGATGTGGCTGTATTTAGAAATAGCCCTGAAAAGCTGAATATTATCTACAGCAAAGTGCTAATGGTAAAGGGAATGTTTTTGTGCCTTTCCTTTTTGGTGCTTTTTACCATTGTGATGCTCTACCCACCATTTTATGAAGAACGCAGGGTTTTTTTCTTGACAATGCCATTGCTTTTAGGTTACAGTCTCTTTCCTGAATGGTTTTTTCAGGGAATTGAAAAGATGAAGTACATTTCACTTTTGAATATTGGCATCAAGCTTTTTTTCACCATTTGTGTTTTCGTATTTATTACGGAAAAAGAAGATTATTGGATTTATCCATTGCTCCAAAGTGCTGGCTTTATTGGAGCGGGATTGATTGGACAATATATTTTGATAAAAAAATACGGGCTGAAATTCCGATGGCTTCGTTTTAAAATGATAAAGAACACCATCAAGGATAATTTTCCCATATTCATCAACCAGTTTTTACCAAACCTATACAACAATACCAATACGTTGTTGCTCGGGATTTTCACTACAACCTATTTGGTGGGAATCTATGATGCCCTAAAAAAAATTATAGACCTTTGTGTGGCTTTGCTTAACATAGTTTCAAGGGTTTTCTTTCCTTTTCTCAACAGAAGAAAGGATGCTTTCCCGAAGTATCTGAATATGATGTTTGTTTTGGGGTTGATCTTGGCTGCACTGCCAATTATTGGACACCCGTTGGTTTTTTGGTATTTGGATATGGAATATGAAAATGCACTGTTAATATTAACCTTGCTATCCATAAGCATTATGGGTTATACCGCTTATGATATTTTTGGATTGAACTATTTTATAATCCGACGGAAAGATAAATTAGTGATGAAGAATACAATACTGTCGTCTCTTATTGGTTTTGTTTTGGCGTTCCCATTAATATATTTTTTTAATATTATTGGTGCAGCATTGAATTTATTGATTGCGAGGTATTTAATGGGGGGGTATTTATGGTTTAAATGGAGATATAATGAAGAGAATTAAAGGGTTATTTAACCAATTATATTATAAATGCATGACTTTTTGGGTCTATACATTTGAAGATTTACAATTAGGAAGCAATGTTGTTTTTAAATTAAAACCTCAGATTTTAAAACATAAAGATGCAAAAATTAGCATAGGAAATGGTTCTACAATAAATTCATCAAATTATGGCTACCATATAAATATGTTCTCCAAATGTAAATTATTTGCTGACCGTCCAAATTCGATAATCACGCCCCGCCGGGGCTGCTGCGGGTGTTGCACGTGCCCGGGCTGCTCCTGGGCTGGGGTGCGGTCGCGCTGCTGCTTCCGCTCCTGGTCTGGATGGTGCTGGACTGGTGGGGCTACGGCTT
>JAPKFY010000136.1 GCA_026646335.1 Aequorivita sp.
TTGTCTACGATAATCGCTTTTACTCGTGATGCAATGTCTGACATAATTCTTAATTTTTAAATTTAATTATAAGTGGCAAAAATAAAATATTTTAATTGAAAACACCATTTAATGTTGAAAATGTGAACTTGATGATTTTTACCATTTCACAGTTAAACAATTTTTGACCTACCAATTTAAACATTTTTGGGCGAAGTAAAACCCTATTGCCTTACTTTTGTTGTTTTATTTGTTAATATTTACTTCGAGAAAAACTTTTGGAAACGGGAATGAAGAAGCGGATTGTAATTTTTGCGTCGGGTAGCGGTACCAATGCCGAGAACATTATTAAATACTTTCAACGAACCCAATTTGCCGAGGTCGTTCTTGTGCTTTCGAACAAGAAGGATGCCAAAGTCTTGGAACGCGCCAATAACCTCAAAGTTAAGGCAATTCCTTTTACGAAAGATGAATTATTCTCAGAAATTGGAATTTTGGAAATTTTAAAAGAAAGCAAGCCTGATCTTATAGTATTAGCTGGCTTTCTGCTTAAATTTCCTGAAATAATCCTGAAAGAATTTCCAAATAAAGTGATAAACATTCATCCAGCCTTGCTTCCTAAGTATGGCGGAAAAGGAATGTACGGCAGTTTTGTACACGAAGCTGTTGTGAAAAACAACGAAGCTGAAACAGGTATAACCATTCATTTTGTGAATGAAAATTATGATGAAGGTGCAATTATTTCACAAAAAAAAGTGAAGCTTTCAAAAACCGAAACAGCTGAAACCGTCGCTGAAAAAATCCATAAGTTAGAATACGAGTGGTTTCCGAAAATAATTGAAGGAGTTCTTCGCAAGAACGTCCCCTCCCCTTCGAAGGGGAGGCCGGGAGGGGATGTTAATCAGAAACATCCACCCCTAACCCCTCCTTCAAATGAGGGGAATAAATAGGTTATGGCAAAAAAAAAGCAAAAATTTTATGTGGTTTGGTTCGGAAATCCTGCTGGCATTTTTGGCAGTTGGGAAGAATGTAAACGCTCCATTCATGGCATAACGGGCGCGCAATACAAAAGTTTTGAAACTTTTGACGAAGCTAAAAAGGCATATAATAAGGAGTATGCTGATTATAAAGGAAAGACGGTAAAAAAAACACTTTCAAAAGAACAGCTTCAAAAAATTGGAGAACCCAACCTGTATTCCATTGCAGTAGATGCGGCTAGTAGTGGAAATCCAGGGAAAATGGAATATCGCGGCGTGGATACGCAGACGCATAAACAACTTTTCCATCAAGGGCCATTTCAACAGGGAACCAATAATATAGGCGAGTTTTTGGCGCTTGTGCACGGTTTGGCTTTTCTGAAAAAAAATAACAGCGACCGTATTATTTACAGCGATTCACGAATAGCGATGGGCTGGGTAAAAAAGAAAAAGTGCAATACAAAACTGAAGCAATCTGCAAAAAACAAAACGCTGTTCGAATTGGTTGCCCGTGCCGAAAACTGGCTCAAAACCAATACATACGAAACAAAAATCGCAAAGTGGGAAACCAAGGCCTGGGGTGAGATTCCTGCGGATTTTGGGCGGAAATAAACCCCAGTAGTGGTTTTAAAGATTAATTTTCATAATCCAGATTTCCTTAAAATACTCAAAGCCTTTATACAGTTTCCATTTTTCGTAAACTGGCATTAAGGCATTGTTTTTGGCAACATAGACATAATTCCAATGGTTTCTGGGGTTGACAAAAGTTTGTGGACTGTAGCTTTTTTCAGTTAAGAACTGAGACCACTTTGTGGCATTTTCAGTTACTGAGAATACATTAGTCACAAGATAATAGCCCGCCGCTAAGCCGGGAACTGTCATAGATTGAATTCTGACTTCTTTTTTAATTTTATCTTCCTCGGAAAGCACAATGGGTTTTTTTGGGGCCACAATTTCTTTCGGTTTTTTAATTGTAGGAGTATTTTTTTGAACGGGTTTGGTTTCCTTTACTTCAGATGAAACAATTGCATTTATTGGTTCTTCTTCAATTGGATCTTGGGCTTCCACAATTGCAGGCTCACTGATAATTGTATCCATTACGGGTTTTGTTTTTTCCTCTAAAAACGCTTTGTTTATTTCAGTTTCAAAGGCGACAAAAAATAAATAAAAACGGTCTGCTTTTGCTTGAAACTGCAGATTGGCTTGGGTAGTGGCGTTGTCCAAAAGCTCATTGTTCGGGTTTGGGATTTCCATTTTCAACAAATCAAAACCAAGGGTGTTGGCGCTGTTGGGATTTCGATCCGTAAAAAATTCATCACCCATCGTGATTGAGCTGTTAAAAAAATTCTTTTCTTCCCTTACTTTGTTGCTTAAAGGTTTAAAACTGCCTGCTTTTTTATCGAAGATTGAAATCTCGTCCGTCTTTATTTTTCGATCGCCTTCCATAGCTCCAATTGCGATTGTGGTTTTAACTATGCCCTCTTCCTTGCTTTTAAAATCCTTGAAGGTTATCTCCACAGCTTCTTTGTTCACTTCTACCAAACCATTATAGGTTGTGAAATATTTTGAGCTTTCCGAAGCATCTTCATAAACAATATATAAAAGCCAACCCGCTGAGCCGCCACCTGAAATTTCACCCTCGGTTGCCTTAATGTTTGCAATGGTATAAGTGCCGTTAATGCTTGCGATATTTTGAAGTTTTGATGTAACATCGGCATAGCAAACATAGGGGGAATTTGTCGTGAAAACCTCAGTTCCGTAGCTGTCGAAAATTATCTTGCCGTTCAAGGATTCATAAGTTCCATTGGGTGTTTTTAATAGTATTGAATTTACCCTTCCTTCCCTATCACCAAGACTTTTGTGGACCATTTTATTGCCAGATTTCCGCAGAGCTCCTTTTTCAGAAGGATACAATCCGCACCAATAAAGGGAGGCGTGTACAATTTTTGGTTTTCCTAGAACATCTTTTATTGTTGCTTCGCTGGAGCTAAAAGTTGTTTCATCATTGTCAACATCTATGTATTTCATTTTTACAACATCGTTGGGGACGCTAATGTCCATCAAAGGTTCCGTGGGATGATCTCCCAAAATGTTGTTCCCAATAAGAATAGAATTTCCATTAAGATATAATTGCTTATTCTCTTTAAAAGGAACGCCTTCTTGTGAATATGTTTGGAGAAAAAACAAAAGGGCAATAATCGAAATACATATGTTTTTCATTCAAAGGGAATTAAAAGTTTCGGAATTTACAATTTTTTTAATTTATTGGGCCTTTTCAACTTTTAAAATGTGGGTTTGTTAGTTCATATTCATAAAGGGTAGAAATTGTAAATAATTGATTAAATTTGCACCCTCTTTAAAAACCCTTTATGAGCAAACTTGTTATTGTTGGTACCGTTGCCTTTGACGCTATTGAAACCCCTTTTGGGAAAACAGATAAAATTCTTGGCGGCGCCGCTACCTACATAGGTTTGGCAGCTTCGCAGTTTAAGGTTGATGGCGCCATTGTTTCGATAGTTGGTGGTGATTTTCCAAAGGAAGACCTTAAAATGCTCGAAGAAAACGGGATGGATATTTCAGCCCTCGAAGTAGTTGAAAACGGAAAAACCTTCTTTTGGAGCGGAAAATATCACAATGATATGAATACGCGCGATACCTTGATAACAGATTTAAATGTGCTTGCCGATTTCAACCCAAAAGTTCCCCAAAATTATCGCGATGCCGAAGTGGTTATGTTAGGAAACCTACATCCTCTCGTCCAATTGGGAGTAATTGGGCAGATGGATTCCCCAAAACTGATTGTGCTGGACACCATGAATTTTTGGATGGACAGTGCCTTAAGTGAATTAATGCAGGTTATTGCTAAAGTGGATGTGGTCACTATAAATGATGAAGAAGCAAGACAGCTTTCCGGTGAATATTCATTGGTAAAAGCCGCCCATAAAATTATGGAAATGGGACCAAAATATGTGGTTATAAAGAAAGGTGAACACGGCGCGCTGCTTTTTGGCGACGACGATGTCTTTTTCGCTCCGGCGATGCCCTTGCGGGAAGTTTTTGACCCAACCGGCGCTGGCGACACCTTTGCAGGTGGGTTTACTGGCTATTTGGCCAGGACTGGGAATTACAGTTACGAAAACATGAAGAATGCCGTTATCAACGGCTCCGCACTTGCTTCGTTCTGTGTAGAAAAATTTGGCCCGGAAAGATTGCTTAACCTTACAAACAAGGAAGTGCACCAGCGCATACGGCAATTTAAAAGCCTGACACAATTTGACATTAAGTTAACCTAAATACGCGCCCTGATCCCGAAGCCTCGGGACAGAGCGTTTTTTGTACATTTATATAGTTTCAGAAAAAATATGAGCGACGCGTTAAAACACGAATGTGGAATTGCATTAGTCAGACTGTTGAAGCCTTTGGAGTACTACAAGGAAAAATACGGGACGGCGTTTTACGGAGTAAACAAAATGTATTTAATGATGGAAAAGCAGCACAACCGCGGACAGGATGGTGCGGGCTTTGCCAGTATTAAATTGGACGTATCTCCAGGCGAAAGATATATTAGTCGCGTGCGCTCCAACGCAGCACAGCCCATTCAAGATATTTTTGCGCAAATAAATGAGCGAATAAACCTAGAGTTTTCGCAACATCCAGAATATAAAGATGACGTCGCTGCACAAAAAAAGAACATTCCTTATATAGGGGAGCTTTTACTCGGTCACGTTCGCTATGGTACTTTCGGATTAAACAGCGTTGAAAACGTCCACCCTTTCCTGCGTCAAAACAATTGGATGCACCGAAATTTAATCATTGCAGGAAATTTCAATATGACCAATACCAACGAGCTTTTTGACAACCTCATAAAACTCGGAATGCACCCAAAAGAGAAAGCCGATACCGTTACGGTAATGGAGAGAATAGGTCATTTCTTGGATGACGCCGTTCGAAAATTGTATAAAAAAGCAAAAGCAAAAGGGTTTAATAAACAAGAAGCTTCGCCCTATATTGCCGAAAACTTGAATGTGGCTAAGATTCTTCGCAAGTCTGCTTCAAACTGGGATGGAGGCTATGCCATGGCAGGCCTCTTGGGCCACGGAGACTCTTTCGTATTGCGCGATCCTGCAGGAATTAGACCGGCATATTATTACCAAGACGATGAAGTTATTGTAGTTGCTTCGGAAAGACCAGCGATTCAAACAGTTTTTAATGTTCCTTTTGAAGAAGTGAAAGAGCTTGATCCTGGCCATGCGTTGATTATCAAGAAAGATGGAAGCATGAAACTTTCTGAAATACTTGCGCCTTTGGAAAGAAGATCTTGTTCCTTTGAACGTATCTATTTTTCCCGAGGAAGCGATGCCGAAATCTATCAAGAACGAAAAATGCTCGGAAAACTAATAATGCCGAAAATTTTGGAAGCAATAGATTTTGATACTGAAAACTCAGTCTTTTCCTTTATACCGAATACTGCCGAAACATCTTTCTATGGAATGATGGAAGCTGCACAGGACGAGCTGAACAAACAGAAAAACGAGGCAATTCTTAACGAAAAAGTAAGCTTGACTCCTGAGAGGCTTCAGCAAATACAAGCGCATAAAATACGCACGGAGAAAATTGCCATTAAAGACGTAAAACTCAGGACGTTTATTACTGATGATAGCAGTCGTGATGATTTGGTTGCACACGTTTATGACGTTACTTATGGCGTTGTTAAACCAGAAGACAATTTAGTTATTATTGATGATAGCATTGTTCGCGGAACTACTTTGAAGAAAAGTATATTGAAAATGTTGGATAGGCTTCACCCGAAGCAAATTGTCGTGGTTTCTTCCGCTCCACAAATTCGCTACCCAGATTGCTACGGAATAGATATGGCACGCCTTGAGCATTTGGTAGCTTTTCAAGCTGCCTTGGAACTTCACAAAGATCGTGGAACTTATGGCATTGTTGAAGAAATCTATCACAAGTGCAAAGAACAAGTTGCGATGGAGGATACCTCAGTAATCAATCACGTGAAAAAACTGTACGCACCTTTTACAGATGAAGAGATTTCAGATAAAATCTCTCAAATAATTAGCAACGAAAATATAAATGCAAAGGTGAAACTTATCTTTCAAACTGTTGACGATTTGCATAAAGCCTGTCCTAAAAATCTTGGCGATTGGTATTTCACCGGAAACTATCCAACGGCTGGAGGAAATAGGGTCGTGAACCGAGCCTACATTAACTTTTATGAAGGAAATCCAGAGCGCGCGTATTAAATTTTTTTAAATTTTAACAGAGCATTTACCGTTTATCGGAAACCCAATCCACTTAATCGAAATTGTTGATTAACACTGTTTTAGTGCCTAAACTTGAATTATATTTGAGCTTACCATAAGGCGTAAGTAGGTTAGGTCTATGGTAAGATTTGGGGCAAAAAAGGTAGGCGAAAGCCTGCCTTTTTTCATGCCCCAAATGCGGGGTGGCGAGCCTTCTGAATCCGTATTGTCTGTTCAGATATTCTTTGCGAGCCGTTTTCATTCTCTTTTACTGCGAAAGCCTGCCTTTTTTCATGCCCCAAATGCGGGGTGGCGAGCCTTCTGAATCCGTATTGTCTGTTCAGATA
>JAPKFY010000137.1 GCA_026646335.1 Aequorivita sp.
ATGTTAACAAAAGACAGGAATAGTTACAGTGAAGAGGATTTGTTTAAGGATTTGTGAATTGTTTCAACTTTTTTCCGTGTAGTTTTCAAATCAATATTTTCAATAATTATATCTGCCAGTTTTTGCTTTTCTTTATCGCTCCATTGATTTTTCATCCGTTGTTCAATCTCTAGTGCAGATGCATTATCTCTGGCCATAACGCGGGCAATACGAACTGCTTTAGGGGCAGTGACCAATATAACCAAATCACATTCTTTGTAGCCGCCGTTTTCGAAGAGTATCGCGGCCTCCTTTATTACATAAGCAGCTTTCTGCTTTGAAGCCCATTTTCTGAAATGTGCAGCCACCCTTGGATGGATCACGGCATTCACACCTTCCAAAAGGGTTTTGTCATTGAAAATTTTATCTGCAACAAACTTGCGATTGAGTTTTGGACCATTATAGGCATCTTCACCAAGTAGTTCAATAAGCTTACGACGAATTACTTTTGAGGAATCGGTAAGTTTTTTCGCCTCAATATCTGCAATATAAATAGGTACTCCCAATTCAGAAAACAACTGCGCTACCGTTGTTTTTCCACTTCCAATTCCACCTGTCAAACCGATTATTTTCACTTGGATATCATTTGCTTTTTGAAGTTGGAGAATTATTTGAATATAAAAAAATCGATCTTCTTTGGTTCGAAGACCACATTGTAAATGTTTTGAGGCTTTTTCTCAAGAAATGGCAACATAAAGTTTTCATCTTTGTTTCTTTGTGAATAGTCGCAGACGAGCCTAAAGCCTTCTTTGGAAATATTAGCAAAATCGTTAACAGATACATCAAAAGTAATAGTTACGGCTTGCGGGACCATTTTAATAGTCATGTCTGGCGGAAGGTTTATCACCTCAACAGGAAAAGTGTATTGACCCTGTGAAAACTCTGCAACAGCAAGGGTAACCTTGACTTTATTTGGTTTAATAGAAACTATTTCATTTCCTGGACTAACAACTTTTACAGTTTCAGAAATATCTTTTTCAACATCTTTGATGGAAATCAGTTCCGTTTCAATCACCTTGATGTTTTTCAAGCTTCCAGAAGGACCAGAAATTGTGATTGAATCTGGAATAACCTTCATACTGTCAATTGGCTTAAAACCGTTTTTAAACGCTATAGCCGTCATTGCTATAACACGGACTTTTTTTAGAACAATAGGATCCAAACGGACATTCAGTTCATCAACCGAAAGGTTTTTAATAGCTAAATTTCTATTGAAATTAGAAGATACCATTCGCATTAGTTCGCTTTTTGAAATCTTAAAACCATTTTTTTCCTTAGAGTAATATTTACCAACAGGTACTGTGATTGTCGGTTTTTTAAATTTATAAAAAAGTATTTCAAAACCGTTTGCCGCAAGATCGAAAGTAATGGCTTTTGTATTATTCTCTGAGAGTGCAGCGGTTTCGGGAATATTTTCATAATTGATCTTGGCTGTCATAGTAGAAGTAAACTCCCTACTGAATTTGGTTAAAACCCAAAAAATTGTTGCAAGAAAAAGAAAGAGCAGAAAACGGTTCACTTTTACGTTTTTACTTTTTTTAAAAAATCCCTTGGACATAGCAGTTTGTTTGAATGTCAATAAAATTAACTAAAAAATAAGGAGGGAAATTGTTTCTGTGGATCTTTCTTCAGAAGATTAATAAAAAATGTGGATTTCATAAATGCCATTCCATATCCAAAAAATTGAACAAATACAGCAGCTACAGAAAGCATTCCAATATAAATATTTCTATTTTTTATTGAGGAATCAATCAATATCAACATTAAATATAAGAGCAGCGGGATTAAAAATAAGGGGGTGATAAAAAGAGAAATTAAGATTGAACCAACTACAAATAATACATATAATGATGGAAACCAAAACGTAACTTTCGCAGCAGAAGGATGCCATTGGTTTAAAATTGGCCGAACGAGTCCAAATTTTCTTACTTGTATATAAAACTTCTTCCAAGAAATCCGTCTTTTGTGATAAACAAAAGCATTGGGCAGAAAAGTTGTTTTATAGCCTGCTTTCAAAATGCGCTGGGAAAGATCTGGATCTTCCCCCGGATGGATTTTTGCATAACCCCCTGTTGCTTCAAATACCTCCTTTGAAATTCCCATATTGAAACTTCTGGGCTCAAAACGGTTGACGCTCGCTTTACTGCCACGAATGCCGCCCGTTGTAAAAAAAGAGGTCATCGTGTAATTTATTGCTTTTTGCAAAGGTGTGAAACTTTCATGTGCAGCATCTGCACCGCCAAAACAATGATAAAATGTTTTGTTTAGGAATGAATCTACCGTTTTCAAATAATGTGGGGGCAACAAACAATCGGAATCTAGAATTATGAAGTAATCGCCTTTTGCCTGTCTCATCCCAAAATTTCGCGAATCTCCGGGACCGGAATTTTCCTTAAAGTAATATGAAATTGAAAGTTCTTCTGAAAATTTGCTTACAATTTTTTCAGAGGTTTCCGCAGAGCCATCTTCTACTAATACAATCTCAAAATCTTCGTGAAAATCTAGATTTGCAAAACTTTCCAAAAGCTCCATCACTTCCTGCGGACGGTTATAGACGGGGATTATAAAGGAATAGACTCGTTGCATTGTGCAAAGTTAGTTAAATAAAAAAAGCCACCCACTTTCGTGGATGGCTTTTCATATCAATTCTAAAATTTAGTTTTTCAATACTTTATAAGTACCAGTCTGTCCTTCAACAGTAACCTTCATAATATAGGTTCCAGTTGTTAAAGCTGAAATGTCAAGATCAGAAGTGGTAGCTCCAATTTTTGAGCTCAACACACTTTGGCCTAACAAGTTATAGATAGCTACTGTATCAATATTGTTAACAGATTTCAAAGAAAGAGCTCCGTTAGTTGGGTTTGGATAGTAAACAAAACCTTCCAATGCATTTTCAGAAACCCCAAGGATTTCTCCTTTAGCAGAAGACCAAGCTACTTGGTCAGCACCGCCATTGAAAAGATCGATTACAGTTGAAGCACCTGTAAGCACATCAACTCTTCTCCACTGTGATTGGAATGCGCCATTGTCAAAAGCAGATAGATAAACAAAACCTGGATCACCTTTAATGTATGTTCCACCTTGACCAAAGTTAGCGTCATAGCCTAGTGAGCCAATGATAGAAGCTACACCAGATCCAAGGTCAACGTAGTAAAAGTTATCATCAACGATATCATGGCTATAGCCATCACCGTTCTCGTCTATCATTAAGGAAATCGCACCTGCCATACCTGTCAAGCCTACTGTAGTAGCGGTAGCCGTTCCAATATCAATAGTAGAAAGTCTAGAGGTTGTAATGTTAGTAGAGATTGCGTACAATGTTCCACTTATAGGGTCAAATTCTGCACCTGCCCAAGATTCACCCCCTGGAGCGGCAATGCTACCAAGAGAAGTGTAAACACCAGAAGCAAGATCTACACTGTAGAAAGCACCTCCGTTGTCAAGAACATAAGCTGTTCCATTATCGTTAGGGTCTATTGCACCAGCATTTTCAAAACCAGCAGCTGGAGAAACTCCAACAGTTGTAAAGGCAGCTGGATCAGCTGGATCAAAGGTTATCAAGCTAGCTGTTGTGTTATTGATACCAAATACAACGGCTGGATCTCCTCCGCCACCTCCTGGCTCATCGTCACCAAGAACATTCCATACAAAACCTTGGCTCAAACCTAAGTCGAACAAAGGAGTTGGAACGTTTGCGCCACAATCAGGAGCCATAATATAACTTGGTCCTGTTTCGCCAGCGTTGTTACATCCAAAACGCATAAAGTTTGTATCTGTACCATCATCTACCAATACAAGCTCCATTACCATCGCTTCCCCAGCTGGAATCATAGCTGCAAGAGGCAAAGTAACCATAGTCTCAGCATCTGCGTTAGTTACATTATAAACAGCAGTGCCTTGAAGTGTCAAAGCTCCACCTGGAAAAGAACCTGGAGTTGCAGAATAAATATTTGCAGTTATAGGGAAACCTGATGGTGTTATTACTGGGCCTATAGCAAATTCTACAGCTGAAACTTCCAATCCATTCATAATACCAAAATCACCAGCAAGATCAAAGTCTCTATAAACATTATTGTTTCGGAAGCTTGTTGGAGATGCACAAGCAATCTCTGCACCAGACTCAATTGTTTGTGAGTTGCTTTGTGTGATAACAACGGGAGCTATATTCTGGATTCCGTTGTAATGTACATTTAGCATACGTTGCTCCTGAGGCGTAAAATAAGCATTAACGTCTCCAGCAACATTTCCAATATTCTGAAGTCTGGTTAACAAACTTTCTACAGTCACTGACGTTTGTGTGCCAGTGTTAGTTCCTGTAAAGGAGCTTTGTGCGTTCATCAGGCCAATGGACCCAATAAAACAAGCAAATAGTAATGTAATTTTTTTCATAATAAAACTTAATTTAAAGGTTAAAATTTTTCAATAATGAAGGTTAAAGATATTCAAAAAAGATTGACTTCAAAAATATTATGGCAAAAAAAAAAGCCACCCACTTTCGTGGATGGCTTTTCATGTCAATTATGGACAATCTAGTTTTTCAATACTTTGTATGTACCAGTCTGGCCTTCAACAGTAACCTTCATAATATAGGTGCCAGTTGTTAAACCTGAAATGTCAAGATTAGAAGTGGTAGCTCCAATTTTGGAATTCAACACACTTTGACCTAACAAATTATAGATGGCAACTGAATCTATATTTTTAACAGCTTTCAAGGAAAGAGCTCCGTTAGTTGGGTTTGGATAGAAAGTGAAACCTCCAAGTGTGTTATCGGCAACACTCAATGGATCGCAGTCACCTTCAAAATTGTACACCATGTCGTCAGAAGATGCAGTAATGTTCCATGTAGCTCCACCATCAGCTGAGAAGACAGCAGGATTACCTACAATACTTGCCGTTGTAAATTCCCAATACCCTGGGCCGGAAGAACCTGAAGAAGTGGTAACATATACACTTACCCAATAGGTGGTAGGAAAGGCAGCTTGACCAGCCAATGCAATTGGAACAAGATCAAATACAACCTCAGTAACATCAAGAGAAGGAGCTGCTGGGAAATCCCCTAGCAAAATCTGTGAACTTGGAACAACTCCAGTTTGGGAAGCTATGATATTTCCTGGGTCTGGAAGCCCTCCAAAATCATCAGCATAGACAGTAACATCAGCAGATAAAATTGTATCACCATCAGGCATTATAAAGTTGACAGTTGCCTTATTAAAGCTCATATTTTCACCAGTTGCTACGGTTAAATCAGTAGCTATATGCTGAGGGGTATCTGCTGAGGAAGTATAGCCGTTTTCAAACCCGTTTGATGGATTCGACTCATTACATGCTGTACCACCTCCAACAAGATCGCCGTACATTACGAAAGGAAAACCTTGAGGCGTAAGTGAACCACTGTCTTCAACAGGAGCATATACACCAGCATTGTTTTGAAGTGCGTTACCTGTAGTGTTATTTCCTGTAATAACAATAGGAGGAGCCCAAGGCCCGGAACCACCAGAACCTTCAAAAGAATATTCAATCCAGTAAGTACCAGGGGTCAATGAAAGTCCAGGGGTAAGCCCGTTGGCTCTTTGAATCTCTCTTGACATATCACCAGGAGCACTTTCCAATTGTCTAAAGGCATCGGTTGCAGTAGCAGTATCAAGGATATCTGTAGTAAGATCTCCCCAAATTACGCTAGCGCCACCACCACTTGGATCGCCATCCCAAACTTGCAGGTATAATGCATTGATTGATGGAGCAGAAGAACCTGTTTGATATGCAAAAACATCAATAGAAGTAATATCATAAGAATCAGTAAGCACTACATCATCAGCAATACTAAATCCATTAATAAATGACGAAGCAAATCCATAAACACTCATCCCTAGAGAAGCATCTTGCAAAAAGCTAATGTCTGGTGGTCCAGCTACGTTAAAGTAAGGACCGTTGTCATAAACAATTGCATCTGGAGATCGGAAATAATAAGTTCCAGTAAAAGGAACTTGTATATTGCCATCTCTCTCAATAGTGGAGGTTATTCCAGTAGTTTCACCAATGGCTGTTTCCGAAGAATTATAATAAGCCGCAGGAAGTTGGACGGTTTGCGAATATTGATCCGCAGGGTCATTAGTTGCTTTATTTTGGCTAAATCCAATAGCGCAAAAGCCCATAAAAATTAGCATTGTAATTTTTTTCATAATAAAATCTGATTTAAAAGTTAATATTAAAATCTTCACTATAACAAGCTAAAGGTATTCAAAAAACAGTCTAAAACAAAAAAAAAATAAAAAAATACTTAGTCAATTTCACTTAAATTAAAAAAGCCGCCCACATTCGTGGGCGGCTTTAATTAAAATTAAATAATTAAAAAGTTATTGTTTTAATACTTTGTAAGTACCTATCTGCCCGTTCACAGACACCTTCATCAAATAAGTGCCGGTGCTAAGCCCAGAAATATCAACCTGTGAAGTTGTTGCGTTCACACGGTTTTCAACCACGAGCTGGCCCAAAAGGTTGTACAGCGATACGTG
>JAPKFY010000138.1 GCA_026646335.1 Aequorivita sp.
GATGCGTCGTTTTGGCTCGGTGGCGGCCGGCGGCGGCGAAATGCGCAACATGGGTCTGCTCGCCTATCTGCGCATGAGGAACAAGGACACGGCCGACCTCTTGCTCAATCAGTGCTTTCAAATTCTATAAACGATTTTGCCGAAAACCAAAAAATTGGCCTCGTGGCTTACGGACATCGAAAAAAAGGAGATTGCCGCGATGTGGAAACCTTACTTCCCATTACCAACACTTCAAAAAGTAAGGTAGCTGCTGCGGTAAAAGGTATTAAACCTTTGGGAATGACTCCGCTCGCCTACTCCGCCTCCACGGTTTTTGACCTACTTCGGAAAAGCAAGGAAAAAGCGACCATCGTATTAATAACCGACGGAATAGAATCCTGCGATGGCAACATCTGCGATCTAGTTAAAGCAGCCAAAGCTGAAGGGATTGATTTTAAACTCCATATAGTTGGCTTTGGTTTGAAAAAAGGAGAAACCCAACAATTGGAATGTGCGGCCAAAGCTGGCGATGGCAACTATTATGATGCCGCCGATGCCAGTGGCTTAGGCGAAGCAATAACCGAAGTAGCCTCACAGACCGTGGACAAACCAAAAGGAAATGTTTCGGTATTTGCTGTCAAAAACGGGATAGCCATCGATGCCTGGATAAAAGCATACGACCTGGTTGCAAAACGTGCGCCCATTAGCGTTCGCACATATCAAGACACGGCATATTTCTACCTTCCGCCAAGCAAATACAATTTTGAAGTGAGGCCACTGCAAGGCAGTGATGTAAAAATGGTTACCGCGGAAGGAATTCAGAGTTTTGACGATAAGATAATTCATAAAACCATCAGCTTTGATGGTGGAAAAATAGGTATTACCACAACCAATAATGGCAAAAATTGGGACTGCATAGTAAAAATAATTGATGAAGAAAGCAAAGTTGCCGCCTCCCTGCGCTCCTATGATGCACCAAAAGAAGTTGAGGTAAATCCAGGAACCTATAAAGTTACCATTCAAGCGTTGGGCGGAATGGAAGGGATGGAAACCTACAGTGAAGTTGAATATGTACAGGTGCAAGCTGGAAAGTTCCAGCCAATAGCGCATAATTTCAGTACAGGATCGGCCTTTATAGATTCAAAAGCTGATGGAAATTCCATAGATAGTGTCGTAACCATTGATGAGGCAAGCTCTGGAAAAAATGTGGCGGGAAGCAGAACCTATGATCGTGGTACAAAATTTTTATTGAATCCGGGCACCTATAAGGTTAAAGTTGCCCCTCTTGGAAAATATAAGGACAGGAAACCACAAAGTTTTACCATTGAAGTAAAAATTGGGGAATCAACTACCAAAACAGTGAATTTTTAAAAAAATGAACAGAGCGGTTTTTTTAGGGGTTTTGCATTCAATTTTTCTTCCCATACTCGTCCTGCAAGTGACGTATGTTTCTGGACAGCAGCTGAACGAATTGGGCGAAGGCTTTTTTTCACCCAAAACAGATGAAGTTGAAACCCTTTACCTATATGATATTCCCAATAGCAGGGCGGGTAGCCAAGAACGGCCCATAGACAGTATCACCTTTGTAAAAAAATACGCTACCCATGTTGATGGCATTGGCTATGCCCCTAAAGGTTTTGCGCCCTTTCACGAAAAATTGGATTATGGGGTGTTCATTAGCCGTGTGAAAAAACTAGGACGCGATTATACTGAAATAATTGTTAATGAAAATACTGGAGAAACGGCCTATGTAAGTTCTTGGCAAGGGAATTTCATGACCTGGGGCGAGTTTTTCCTCAATTGCCATTCGGTTGAATTTATAGACAAAAACCAAAAAGTCTTTGATAACCCCACGATAAAATCCGCCGGACGGGTGGTGAGTCCCACAAATTTCAGGGTCCGCTACGTTATGGGCGATTGGATGGAGGTTGAAATATTGGCAGACGATTACGCTACCGTAAAAGGAAAAGGCTGGATACGTTGGGAAAAAGACGGGAAACTGCTGATTAGTTTTAACCTGTTCTCTTAATTAACCAAAACGGGCAAGCCTATTGAGGGAAGCCCACTCAATCAAATGCCTAATGCGCCTAATGCCTAAATTATGAAAAACTTCTTCAAACCCGCACGAATCGCTTTCTATGTTTTAATGCTGGTTACCTTTTTTATAGCTGGCATGTATTTTGCCGGTCTTATAGATGCTGGCAAGGGACAAGGATTGGCAGGTGGCGCAATTGTATTTGGGTATGGACTTATTTTTGGTGGTATCGCCTTTATCGCTTCTTTTTTTATTGCCCATTTCATCCCTCATAAATTTATAGTGTATGCCAATATCGCATTATTGGTGGCTGTTATTTTCTCTTACGGAATAACCCATTACCGATATATTCAGCGTCAAAATAACAAAGAGGAAAGTGAGCAATTTAGGCCCGAATCCACCACTCCAACCCCGCAAACTGAACCTATTGGAATGGTTAATTTTTATAAAAACAACACTTGACGAACAAGCAGATATCGTTCTTTAAATTTTGAATTTTTCCCTTTTTAAATATATTTGGAATTTGAGGTTTGTTATTTTAAATTTTCAGCTTCAATATTTGTATTTTTGCTGAAAAGACAACCATTCCATTAATGGCCAAAGAGAAAAAAACAACCACAAAAAACCCGCGCAAAAAAATAAGTTTTTCGCTATCCAAACAACAGAAGATACTCTTGGGTAGCTTTTTGTTTTTGTTGGGACTGGCGCTTTTGTTTTCCTTTGTTTCCTACTTTTTTACATGGCAAGCAGACCAAAGCGAAATTGGGATTTTGGCAGAACGCGAACTGCAGACAAAAAACTGGCTAAATAAATTTGGCGCCAATGTGGCCCATTTCTTTATTTACGATGGTTTCGGGATTTCCGCTTTTATTTTTGCATCTCTAGTTACACTGACAGGCGTTTATTACTTTTTTGATTACGCCAAAAAACAGCTTGCGAAATTTTGGTTTTGGGGATTGCTTCTGATGCTTTGGATTTCTGTATTTTTTGGTTTCTTTGGAGAAAAAACCACTATTTTCAGTGGAATTATAGGTTATGAAACAAATGACCTAATGCAGGATTATCTAGGATTGGTTGGAGCCATGCTCATCATGATTTTTGTGCTGATTGTCTATTTGGTTGTCCGTTTGAAACTCACCCCTGAAATGGCTATCGATGCCTTTAAAACTTCAAAAAAACAAATTGCTTCAGAATTTGTTTCGGATAAACAGGAAGTTACCGTTCCCAAAACCATTATGGAGGAAGAAAATGTTGAAGATGAAAAAGAGGTTCAACAGCACCATATTGAAGAAAAAGTAACTACCCCTTTACCCCCACCCGAAAAATTAATCCTAAAATCTGATATAGAAGGCGATGTGGAAATGGAAGTGGAACAGGCCACTGAAGAAGAGGAGATTGAAAACATAAGTGAAAGATTGGTAAAGGATTTTGGCGAGTTTGACCCAAAACTGGACCTGAGCAACTACAAATTTCCAAGTATAGAATTGCTGCGCGACCACACTGCTGGTGGCGGAATAACAATAGACCAAGAAGAACTTGAGGAAAACAAAAACCGAATTGTTGAAACGCTCAGCAATTATAAAATAGGCATCGCAAACATTAAAGCCACGGTTGGGCCAACGGTAACACTTTACGAAATTGTGCCCGATGCTGGAGTCCGTATCTCAAAAATAAAAAATCTGGAGGATGATATTGCCCTTTCACTTTCAGCTTTGGGGATTCGTATCATAGCGCCAATCCCAGGTCGTGGAACGATTGGTATTGAAGTTCCAAATAAAAACCCAAAAGTTGTTTCCATGCGCTCGGTGATTGCTTCGGCAAAATTTCAAAATGCTGAAATGGAACTTCCTATCGCTTTCGGAAAAACCATCAGCAATGAAACTTTTGTAGTGGATCTCGCAAAAATGCCCCATATGCTTATGGCAGGCGCAACTGGGCAAGGTAAGTCGGTTGGTTTAAATGCTGTACTCACTTCGCTTCTCTATAAAAAACACCCCGCCGAAGTGAAATTCGTTTTGGTAGATCCGAAAAAGGTTGAGCTTACGCTTTTCAACAAAATTGAACGACATTATTTGGCAAAACTGCCCGATACCGAAGAAGCTATTATTACTGATACTACAAAGGTAATCCACACATTGAACTCGCTTTGTATTGAAATGGACGCGCGTTATGATTTGTTGAAGGATGCGATGGTCCGCAACATAAAAGAGTACAATACCAAATTCAAAAACCGCAAACTGAACCCAAACGAAGGGCACCGGTTTTTACCGTACATCGTTTTGGTAATTGATGAATTTGCAGATTTGATTATGACCGCTGGCAAAGAGGTAGAGACACCAATCGCGAGGTTGGCACAACTTGCTCGTGCCATTGGAATCCATTTGATTATTGCGACACAAAGACCTTCTGTTAACGTTATTACAGGGATTATTAAGGCAAACTTCCCGGCACGTATTGCATTTAGGGTTACCAGTAAAATAGATTCCCGAACCATTTTGGACAATTCTGGGGCCGATCAACTTATTGGACGTGGTGATATGCTTTACACTCAGGGCAATGAACTTACACGTATTCAATGTGCTTTTGTGGACACGCCGGAAGTTGCAGATATTACGGAATTCATCGGTTCGCAAAAAGCATATCCAGACGCATATTTGCTTCCCGAATATGTGGGCGAGGAAGGTGGCACAAATCTTGATATTAACATCGAAGAACGTGACGCTATGTTCCGTGAAGCCGCAGAAGTATTGGTAATTGCACAGCAAGGTTCCGCCTCATTGTTACAGCGAAAGCTTAAACTTGGGTATAACCGTGCAGGAAGAATCATAGACCAATTGGAAGCAGCCGGAATTGTTGGCCCTTTTGAAGGCAGCAAAGCTCGACAGGTTTTGGTGCCAACTATTGATGCGTTAAACCAATTTTTAAATAATGAAATGCCCAATGATAATTAGAAAAACAAATGTAGGTTGATATATGGCATCACTCACGCCAGGAAAATTAAAAATTAAGGAGTTCGTGAACCTTCGGTTTCCATCTTCCTTATTTATCAAATAATTAATACAGATGAAACTAACAATAATTAAAATGAAGAAACTACCTATTATTTTAATCGCACTTCTTATAACCGCTTTTTCGCAGGCACAGGATGCAAAAACACTGCTGAAGGAAGTTTCGGCAAAAGCAAAAAGCTACGATAATATATCTATCGATTTTAAATACAATTTGAACAATTCCAAAGAAAACGTAAACCAAGAAACCCGTGGCGATGTTACACTTCAAGGCGATAAGTACGTTTTGAATATGCTTGGAACAACCCGTATTTTTGACGGAAAAAACATTTACACCATTGTTCCCGAAGATGAAGAAGTGACCATTTCAGCGTATAATGCAAAAGATGACAAAGAAATCACTCCTTCAAAAATGTTGACTTTTTATGAAAAAGGGTACACCTATAAAATGGACATTGAACAAAACGTAAAGGGTAGAAAAATTCAATATGTGAAGCTTATTCCAATCGATTCAAAAGCGGAAATTAAGGATATTCTTTTGGGCATTGACGCACAGACAAAACACATTTACAAATTGATTCAGACGGATGCCAAAGGCACTAAATATACACTTACAGTAAATTCCTTCAAAACAAACCAACCTGTTTCCAAAACCTTGTTTACTTTTGACGAGGCTAAATACAAAAAAGACGGTTACTACATAAATAAACTATAACCGCGGGCAAGTGAAAATACTGGACAGGTACATATTGGTAACCTTTTTGAAGACGTTTGTAAGCGTCTTCATTATTTTAATGCTCATATTTGTCCTGCAGACCATTTGGCTCTACATTTCTGAATTGGCCGGAAAGGACTTGGTGTCCCGCAGATGGTTAACCAGATGAGTTTTGGGATCGGCTGCTCCATAGAAAGACAGTTGAAGGGCGTCGGCAATAGTAGCCGCAAGCAAATCGGCTGAAGTAACGGCGGCTAGAGGCACAAAGTAGACGCCGTGCAGGAAATGCAGAATTTTATCAGCCGCTATCTGGGCGGCAACTTCAAAGGCCAGGCGAGTTTTGCCAATACCGCCCGGCCCCATCAGCGTCAAAAGACGGCAGGTTGGATCGTGCAGCAGTTTGGCGATTTGACCTAACTCCTCAGCGCGTCCGACAAAGGGGGTCGGTTGCGCCAGCAAGTTGTGACGTGGTGCTGTCGCCGCCATTGCCAGGATGCGCTTATAAATGGCAACCGTTTCGGCCGCTGGTTCGACCCCTACTTCCTCTTGCAGCAGGCGGCGGCAGGCGTCGTATTGAGCCAAGGCGGCGCTGCGCTGCCCGCTGCGGGCTAACAGTAGCATCAGCAAACGGTGAGCTTCTTCCTCCCAGGGAGCCAGGGCCAAAAAGCGAGCGGCCAGGCTTAAAGCCTGGTCATA
>JAPKFY010000139.1 GCA_026646335.1 Aequorivita sp.
ACGCCGATCCCGCCTTCGGAGTCTCGTATTGCTGCGCCGATGTAGACCTCTCCCGGTTGAGAGCCGAATCCTGAGTTCATTTTTAATTTTTAAATGGATTAATAAAATGAAAAGGCGCCTTCTCTGTTTTTGATCACTGCGAAGATTAAACAGATTTTTAAATTAATCTGTAAAGTGTAAACACTGGGCTAAAATGTAAAATAATTGTAAAGCAATTGTTACTGGGTGTCACTCTTTTTAACACTTTCGGTTAGTTTTTTTACTGCGCTAATAATTAAATGGGCAGCCTTTTTGTCTAAGTCAGTAGATTTAGAAAGTGCATTAGAAATATTGCCTCTATTAAGAGGCTTTTGAGTAATATTCGTTATGAAGAGCTTTGATTTAGCAATATTCGTGAAATTCACGGTCAATGCAATATTTTCTTTAAATTCATCCAATAGCTTGGCAAAGGTTTTCGTTTTGCAACCCAACTGTATTATTGATTTGTGCTCTTCTGGTTTTTTGAAAAAAACATTGAGGTAATCTTGAAAGCTTGTATTAGGATGGAAATAATCTGCCTTTATTGCTTTAAAAATTGTTTCATTTTGCATTGAACCAAGATATTTACCGTGAAATTTAAACAAAGTGTTTCCAGGCAGAATATTATTGTTAGTTTCTTCATTGTCAGCAGCAATTTTAAATTCTTGATCTGATTTAGGATAAGCCAAAGCAAAAATTTCTTGTTCTAGATCATAATAGTTGGGCTCATATTTAAACATCCGAATATCAAAATCTGGTAGGTTTAAATAACCTTCGAATTTTCCAATTTTATACATCGCTTCATATAACCTGTCATTCGATTGAAATTTACTCATTGTTCTGGTATACGAAATCCTTTTTGCGAGTTGGGTTAAATATTCTTCAAAAGAAATGTTCAAACCTTCAATTTTTTCAAATTCTGGTTCTAAAATATGTGGGATAACTAAATAAGTCTTTCCATGTTCGAATTTTCCTTTTCCTTTTTCAAATAAATCTAGTAAAAACTCCAAATCCAAGTGACTGGTGATATTTTCTTTTTGAAGTTCGACAAAATGTTCTATTATACTATTTAAAGCAGTATTAAATGAAAAATGTTGAGTCTTAAAATCGATAAGCATTTCTTTTATAAGCTGAGTTGCTTTTTTATTTTCTTCAAGACGAATTGATTGAAATAGTTTGATGTATTTATTGTTTTCCATAATTTTAGAAGTCTAATTCTGGTAGATTGTCTACTGCATCATCAGCGAGACTATCTATATAATTCAAGTACTTTATTGTATGTTGTGTGTTAGAGTGTCCAAGAGCATCCGCTACAGTCTTTAAATTAGCTCCATATAACAGTAGTTGTGTAGCATATGTATGACGAGCGCAATAAAACGTAATATGTTTATCAATTTTGGCTCTGTTCATCCAGTTTTTGAGACATTTATTAACCCCATTATCAGAAATCAGTTTTCCATTTTCATTTCTCATATTGAAAATCGCATCCTCTTTTTTACCTCTTTTGCCTAATAAAGCAAGGATTGAATCTTTTATCTTAACATCAACTTTCTGATTTGTTTTTTCTCTTCTTGTGACTAATCTACTGTTTACAATATTGCCCCAAGTAAGTTGTTTAATTTCTGCATATCCTAGTCCAGTAAAACAAGCAAATAAAAAGGCATTTCTTAATTCTTCATTACCGCATTTGGTTTGAGCTAGTACTTTTAATTCATCAGATGTCAAGATTTGTTTTCTAAGTTCATTCCTTTGAACCTTTCTACGAAACTTTATATCTTTTGTTGGAAGCACATTTATCAGACCCTTTTGCTCAGCATTCTTTAGGATCTTCTTGAATCTAGTAAAGTAGTTGTGAGGCGTTTCACCATTTAGCCCCGCATCATTATTTAAATAATCCATAAACCCTCTCATCATTGTTGGACTAATTTCAGCCAATTTTAATTTTGGGTTATCAACGAAATTCTTAAATTGTAGAATTGAGGCATCAATCATTCTTATGTCTTTCTTCTTATATTCTTTTTGGAAGGTTTCAGCGAAATCAAAAAAGTTAATATTTCGAAGATGTTTAGGGATATAATTGGTATTGCTTGTCAAATATTCGAGTTCTCTATTCGAACGTATAAGATTGGCAATATTTCTTTTTTCTGATTTAACAGATTTGGAATCATTAGGTTCAATCTTTATATCCAAAAATTCATAAGACCTTTCGCCATTTATGTATATATCCAAATAAAATTTTATAGCCCCTTTGGCAAGTTTCTTCTCTCTTAATTTTATGCTCATAGAAATTGAATCAAAATCAGTAACAAATTGGTAACAAAAATAAGTAAAAAAGAGTAAATAAAAGAAAAGAAGAAGAATTTAAAACCTCACAAACCCCTATTATCATTGCATTTATTTATTTTTTGTTTTCTTTTGTTTTCATTGAAAGTACCCGCCTCGAGTACTGAAAGCCTTAACAGAAATGTTGGGGCTTTATTTTTTTCTTACTTGTAATATTACAAGAACTACATTATTTTTATTTAGAAATCTTCCGCACAATCACTATATTTGGGCAAACCTTGAAACCCCCCGTCCCCAATGTCTGATTTCTGGTTGTATTTTAATCTTGGGCTCCACCACGTTTTAGACTGGAAAGCCTACGATCACGTTCTCTTTTTGATCGTGCTCTGCGCTGCTTATACTTTTTCATCTTGGAAAAGATTGTTGCTCTTTGTTACCCTATTTACTCTAGGGCACACGCTTTCGTTGCTTTTGGCCAGTTATAACGTAGTTAGCGTCTCGGGCAAGGTTATCGAATTTTTAATTCCAGTTACTATTTTAGTCACGGCTCTTTTTAACCTTTTTACAGCAGGAAAAGAAAAGAAAGTGGAAAAAATGGGGATTTTTTACATAATTACTATTTTCTTCGGATTGATTCATGGACTGGGATTTGCCTCTTTCTTTAAAGCATTGGGCAGCGGTGGCAGCATTTTGCCTTTGCTGGAATTCGCCCTAGGTATTGAAACTGCCCAAATTATAGTGGTAATAATAATTTTGATCATCGCCTTCATCTTTCAAACCATTTTCCGCTTCAATAAACGCGATTGGGTTTTGGTTGTTTCTTCATTAGTTATAGGAATGGTTATACCGATGCTCATAAACAATTGGATTTTTTGAGAAGAGATTCACGAAACAGGACAAAAGGGAGTCAGAAAGGCTTCATAAATAAAATTAGAAGACACCACTTTTCCCCTAAACTTTTAACCCGATAGACCCCTCAACTCATTTGGGAATAACTTAACAAGATTTTTTTTGGCAGTGGTGTAACTTCAAAGTAATTTCGCTACCTATATAAAAGTATGAAGGACAGCAAACAACGAAGGTACGATATAGCCTATCTGCGGATGGCCCAAGAGTGGAGCAAACTTTCTCATTGCAAGCGAAGACAGGTTGGCGCGCTTATTGTGAAAGACAAAATGATTATCAGCGATGGTTATAATGGCACACCCACTGGTTTTGAGAACAATTGCGAAGATGACGAAGGCTACACAAAATGGTACGTCCTCCACGCCGAAGCAAATGCAATACTAAAAGTAGCATCAAGCACACAGGCCTGCCAAGGAGCAACGCTTTACATCACGATGTCGCCCTGCAAAGAATGCAGTAAATTGATACACCAAGCGGGCATAAAAAGAATGGTCTATCTTAACGAATATAAAGACAACTCCGGCATTGCCTTTTTGGAAAAAGCGGGAGTAGGCATACAGCACATTTCAGATTTGGATTCAGAATAATGGAAAACTATAAAAAATACTTGCCTCTGTGGATTGGATTGGCACTGGCCATAGGTGTTTTTATTGGCTCCAAACTCAATTTTAATGATACCACCGAAAAAATCTTTGCCACAAGTTCAAAAAAGGACAAGCTCAACAGGCTCATAGATTATATAGATTATGAATATGTTGACAATGTAAACACAGACAGCATTGTGGATGTTACGGTTAACGGAATTCTTGAAAACCTGGATCCACATTCGGTTTATATTCCCAAAAGCGAATACCAGCACAATGCAGACGACATGCGCGGTGCCTTTACGGGCATTGGCGTTAGCTTTTATGTCTACAAAGATACCATTGCCGTAATCCGTGCCATTGAAGGCGGCCCTGCAGAAAAAGCTGGCATTAGAGGTGGCGATAGGTTATTGTACGCCGATGGCAAAAAACTTTTTGGCGAATTGGTTCAACGCGATAGCATATCCAATTATCTGAAAGGCGAAATAAACAGCAAAGTTGCTTTGGACGTGTACCGCCCCAGTGAAAACAAAACTTTGGAAATAAAGGTGCGGAGAAAACAAGTGCCTTTGGTGAGCGTGGACGCTTCCTATAAATTGACTGACGATTTGGGCTATATAAAACTGAACCGTTTTTCCGAAACCACTTATAAAGAATTTGAAAGCGCCCTCGAAAAACTGAAAGACCAAGGCATCACAAAACTTGTTTTGGACCTTCGCAACAACCCAGGCGGCTATATTTCGACCGCAGAAAGAGTAGTAGATGAATTTTTGGAAAACGACAAACTCGTTCTTATCACAAAAAACAAAAGTGGTGACATCAACAAAACATACGCAACCCGCAGAGGCGATTTTGAACACGGAAAACTTTACGTTTTAATAAATGAAAACTCCGCTTCTGCAAGTGAAATCGTGGCGGGTGCATTGCAGGACAACGATAAAGGAACTATAATTGGTCGCCGCTCTTTTGGAAAAGGATTGGTACAGCGCGAAATGTCACTTGGCGATGGCAGTGCGGTGCGATTGACCATTGCCCGCTATTACACCCCAACGGGTCGTTCCATTCAACGTCCATACGGGAAAGGAAATGACACCTATTACAGCGATTATGAAAAACGTTACCGAAATGGCGAATTGATCCACGCAGACAGCATTAAAGTTGCGGATTCCTTAAAATATAAAACTCCAAAAGGAAAAGTGGTTTATGGCGGCGGCGGAATTATCCCTGATGTTTTTGTGCCCAAAGACACAAGTGTGGAAAACGAAACCCTGCAATACGTCGCTCGAAGCGGGTTTATGAGTTATTTCATCTTTGAATATCTCGAAAAAAACAGAGTTTTGTTTAAAGGAATGAAATTCGAGGATTTTAGAAAGAATTTTATAGTGGAAGATTCCCTCTCGAAGGAATTTATTGAATATGCCAAGTTTAACGAAGCGCAGATAGACCTTTCAAATTATACCGAAGAGTTGAAAAGAACATTGAAAGCGAACATCGCCCAACAGCTTTTTGGCCCTAATGAATACGAAATTATCCTTAACGAAGCAGACCCAATGCTCTTAAAAGTTTTGGAGCTGGAAGCGAAAAATCATTTGGGCAAAAAGTAAAAACCTATTTTTTTACTTTCGAAGCAATTCTTTTTGAAATAAGCAAAATCCCAAGTGCTAGTATAGCGCACAATCCTGCCAAAATACTCACTGCGGCAATAGAGCTATCCCCTACAAGCAAATGGTCAAGATCCAATTTGGTAGCGTTGAAAACAACAAGTCCGGCAGCGGTGGCCATCAAAATATAGATAAAAATTTTCATTGTATTATTTTTTTGTAATTGAGTTGAGAATTCGATATGTTGAGAAAAATAAAAGATTTCTAGCCATAATTTACTCACCTTTTAAACCCTAAACTAATTAAACAGTTCTTGAATATTCGAAGTGAAAAGCTTCACCGCAATGGCCAGCAAAATTACACCAAATATTTTCTTTATCACTGCAATACCATTTGTTCCCAGAATTTTTTGCAATCTTCCAGAGGTTTTCAATACCACGTAAATGATTATAATATTCACAACTATGGCAACGATGATGTTTTCAAGAGCATATTCCGCGCGAAGCGATATCAGTGTTGTTAAACTTCCAGGGCCCGCCAAGAGGGGAAATACCAAAGGAAAATAGGATGCCATATCTGGATTATCGCCGCCCTCTTTAAAAAGGGTAACCCCAAGAATCATTTCTAAGGCTATAAAAAACAGGATCAGTGCTCCCGCCACCGCAAATTCATTTACATCAATGCCGATGAGGTGCAAAATCCTTTCCCCTATAATTAAGAAAATAATCATAACAACCCCAGCTATAATAGAAGCTCTTCCAGAATGAATTCGCCCAGCTTTTTCACGAAGACCAATAATAATGGGAATTACCGGAGCGGCAGCAGCGGCGCGGAAGAGGCGGAACAA
The DNA here is from genome assembly GCA_026646335.1 of Aequorivita sp. Taxonomy (GTDB): domain Bacteria; phylum Bacteroidota; class Bacteroidia; order Flavobacteriales; family Flavobacteriaceae; genus Aequorivita. Next base: position 6,240 of record JAPKFY010000139.1, read on the forward strand.
GGAGTGGTGCATCACGTCTGGCAGCCGGTATCCTCCCAAAAGGAAGCCGATGACCTGGCCCGCTCCATCCTGAACAAGATC